>JBFZEN010000048.1:0-3972 GCA_041306805.1 bacterium | reverse complement strand
ACAAAAAAGCGGGCGACGGCGTCTACACCGCCGACCTGATTCTGCGTAAAAACAGCGGTACGCTGGAATTCGAGGTGCAGGACGGCCGGTACGTCCGCGAATACTGGAATTTCATCGACCCGCCCTCGCACCGGAACGCGGTCCTTGACAGGCTGACCTCGGCGTGGGGCAGGATGCTGAAAAAATCGAACGACAGGGGCAACCGCATCCGTCTCTCCACGGCCGCCGACACGGTTCTGGTGTGGAATAAAAAAGCGGCCGCCGCCGCAGCGCCGTTCGGGTATTGATTGCATCGCCGACGGTCCAAACGCAGAGTCATCCTGTTGCAGGGCGGGCTTTCGATCAGGTTCTTCTCGATTGGACCGGGAGCCGGCACTGCGGAAAGGAAAGTCCGGCCGCCCGGATTGAAAGCGTCATTCACGCCGCACGGCGCGGCGGCTCCCGCCTCCGGGCGGATGCAAAAACATGAAAATGGGGGGAAAAATGAAAAATCAGCCTTCGCTGCGGAACGGCTTTTCTCCGCTTTTCTCTTTCCTGATCGTCCTTTTTGCCGCAAGCCATTCAGCGTCCCAAACCGCAGTTCTCGGGAAAACCACGGCTTCAAGGGGCGCCCTGAAACTGTCGATTCTATACGACAACCATCCGGCCGATCCCGCTCTGAAAACCGGTTGGGGATTCGCCTGCCTGATCGAAGGAGCCGGAAAAACGATACTGTTCGACACGGGCGGGGACGGAGCTGTTTTGCTGTCGAACGCGGAAATTCTCGGCGCTGATTTGTCCAAGGTGGAAGCGGTTGTTCTCTCGCACAACCACGGGGACCACAATGGGGGAATCGATGAAATTCTCGGCCTGGCTCCCGGAATTCCTGTCTATGTGCCTGAATCCGCGTATTTGAGCCTCAGGGACGGCATTGAGGCCGCGGGAGGTTCGGCCGTCAAGGTCCGAAAGCCCGTCAGGCTCTGCGAAGGCGTCTTCACCGGCGGCGAAATCCGCGGTCCCGTCAATGAACAATGCCTCGTCCTCAACACGGAAAAAGGGCTGGTCGTTGTCACGGGCTGCTCGCATCCGGGGATCGACCGCATGCTTCAGGCCGTCAAATCCCGTTTCAAACGCCCCATTCGCCTGGTTTTCGGCGGATTTCACATGCTCCAGCAAAGTGAAACGGATTTGAACGGCATGATGGACAAACTGTCCGAATTGGATGTCGAGCGCTGGGGACCGACCCATTGCACGGGCGATGCGGCCATTCAACGGTTCCATGACCGGTTTGGCGGGCGGGTTGAAAAGATGGGGGCCGGACGAATTATCGAGATCGAGTAGATTGGCTGGCGCATCATGATTGATTCCGCATTCTTGTTTCTTTTACTCCTGACCGGACTGGATGCATTTCCGCAGGCCGCGCTGTCAACGGATGCGCCGGACCGGAACCGCGTCTACGAGGCCGAAGAGGCCCGAAAAGACCGCCTTGAGGAATGGCCCGATTCCACGGCGTCGGGCGGCGCCTTCATGCGCATGGGCTACGCCGGCGGCCTGACCTGGCTGGTGCCCGCCGATTCAACCGGCTGGTTTGAATGCGTTGTCCGGTACCGCTCTCCGGAGGGGGAAAAGGAACAGACCTTCATCCGCAACGGCGTCGAAAGGAAAATCGGGTTCGGCTGGTCCGCCGGGTGGAACACATTGGCCGTTCCGACCTGCCTGCAGAAAGGCGTGAACACCATCGCGCTCAATACCGGCTGGGGGAAAATCGACGTCGATTGCCTGACATTGAACCCCGTCCGGCCTGAACCGTTCATTACGCCGCGGAGGGATGTTTTTTACCGAAGGTCCCCGAGGGACTTGCGCCTGAAACTCAACCGGTTCGGAAAAAAGGTCGAACGGATCGTCTGCGGCGGCCGGGACATCCCTTTTTCAACGAGCGGGTATCCTTTTGAAGAGGATGCCGTCTTTCTGACCATTTCCTCCAGGTCCGCGTCGAAGATTCCCGAGGGAAAACAGGCACTCTCATTGAAACTCGACGACGGAGATTCGCTGCGGTTCGGCCTGTCCGTCGCAGGCAGGCGGAAGCCCTCGCGTCTCACCATCGTGGCTCCCGACGTGGGGCACGGATCGTCCGTCCTGTTCATTCTGCCGTCTAAAAAGACGCTCCTCGTGGACTGCGGCAAGGCCGGGGCGCGGGACGGCGTGGTCATCCCCCTTCTGGAACGCCATTCCATCAGAAAACTCGATTATTTTATGATCACGCATTACCATGAAGACCACGACGGCGGGGACGGCGGAAAAACCATCATGAAGAAATACGGCGTCGGAGAGTTTTTCGACTATAAGACTTTTGCGACGGGCAGGACGATCGATCTGGAGGGAGTGAAGATCAAGATTCTGAACGGATTCTGGGACGGGACGGACGAAAACACGCGGTCACTGTCGTTCAGGCTGGAATACAATGGATTCATCTATGTGCACGGGGGCGACGTCTATGCCGAAAACCAGAGAAGAATCATGAATCAATTCCCGGGCGACGTGCGCGCCGACGTGTATTTCGCCAACCACCACTTCCACGGCTCCGTGGACGGCGATTACCTTCGTGAAACCATGCCCTCCGTCGTTCTGCTGCAGGCCCAGGAGGCCGTTTACGCCCGAAGCGCCTACATGGTCGATTTCAGGGGAAAAGTGGAGCCTTTTCTGCGCGAGCATACGAACGGGATGGCCGAGGTGCTGCCTTCCATCGAGGTGGGAACGGTCGTGATCCGCGTCAACGGGAGGAACGACTGGACCTATGAAACATATGCGGACACGAAAAACGCGGTTATACCATATTTAAAATAAAAGAAAATAAACCGCAAAGAAATGATTGAAAATTCGAAAATTTGAAGATTAGAAGATTATCAATCAACCTCATGGTACTCAAAGAAATAATTTATTCGTTGGGCATATCAAAATAATCAGAGTTATGCAGCCATCTAATCATTTAATCTATAAATTTTAATCTTCCAATCTTCTAATCTTTTAATCTTCCAATCTTCTCATTTTCTAATCTTTCAATTTTTTAATCTTTATTTTTCCTCACTTGCACCATTGATCCATCCACCCGATCACCGTTTCGTGCCACAGTATGCTGTTATGCGGTTTGAGCACCCAGTGGTTCTCGTCCGGAAAGTACAGCAGCTTGCTGGGAATGCCCCTGCGCTGCAGCGCGTTGAACGTGGCCAGGCCCTGCGTTTCGCTCACGCGGAAATCCTTCGCCCCGTGCACCACGAGCATGGGAGTCTTCCATTGTCCGACATGGTCGAGGGGATTGTGTTTGGCGTATCCCTCGGGATTGTCCCACGGCGTGCCGCCGTGCTCCCATTCCGGGAACCAGAGCTCTTCGGTGTCGAAGTAGGCGAACCGCTCGTCCAGGTTGCCGTCGTGGCATACCAGGCAGCGGAACGCGTCGGGCCAGTTGCCCGCTATCCAGTTGACCATGTAGCCGCCGTATGAGGCTCCCAGCGCGGCCGCGCGGCTCCCGTCCATCCAGGGATGGGTCTTGAGCACGAATTCCAGCCCTTTTTTCAGGTCTTCCAGGGGCTTGCCTCCCCAGTCTCCGCGTATGGCGTCGGTGAAGGCCTGGCCGTAGCCCGTCGAGCCGTGGAAATCGACGGACACGGTGGCGTACCCGGCTCCCGCGTATGTCTGGGGATTCCACCGGTAATGGAAATCGTTGCCGAACGACCCCTGGGGCCCGCCGTGAATGAGAAAAGCCACGGGGTATTTTTTCGAGGGATCGAAAGGCGCGGGTTTGACGATGTACCCGTACACGGTTTCGCCGTTCCAGCCGGCGAATGAAAACTGTTCCGGTTCGCCGAACAGAATGCGGTTCAGCCTCTCCTCGTTCAACTGCGTGATGCGCCTCAGGCTGCCGCCTTTCAGGTTGCATGAATAGAGGTCGGCCGGCGACTGCAGATGATCCCTTGAGAAAACCATGTGGCTTCCGGC
>JBFZEN010000047.1:0-7836 GCA_041306805.1 bacterium | reverse complement strand
CCCGGACCGGCGGCCTGACGGGCGGTCCGGCCGCCATTCCGTCCGGGTTCATCCTCGAACAGAACAGTCCGAATCCGTTCAACCCGGCCACGCGCATCACGTACAGGCTGGAGGTTGAATGCGATGTCCGGATCACCGTGGTCGACGCGGCGGGGCGCCTTGTCAGGATACTCGACGAGGGAAGGCGTGCCCGGGGCGAGCATGCCGTTTCCTGGGACGGCCTGGATGGAGCCCGACTCCCATTGCCCGGAGGCCTGTACCTGTGCGTCATGAATGCGCCCGGATTCAGGCAGGCGCGTAAAATGGTCTTGCTGCGCTGAACCTGCCATTTTCAACGCCTGATTATCGGACATGATTGAGATAAAATGGACAACCTTTTGCTTGATTATGTCGCCCAGATTGCGTAAAATATCGTGATTTAAGGAACTTGACCTCTTCCATCAACCTGCCGTAAACAGAATCCCGCGGAAATCGGAAACGGTCATGCTTATTGCGTCGAAAGGAGACGTTCATGATAAGTCACCTTCAAAAATTTCTCGCCCGGCACGGCCGCATCTGCGGAAAAACGGGCCGCTTCCACCGAAGGCCCGAAAAGGGTGTTTGGCTTTTCCCCCTGATCGGGTCGGCCTCCCTGATATGGTTTCTCGTCCGGGTGTTGCCCAAACCGAGCCGCGCGACCTACCCCTGCATGAAGGCGGCCGCGCCCGCGGCCTCGGGCTTCATCGTCTGGATGGCCGGAGTCGCCGCTTCCGCGTTCGCAATCAAGAAAACGCGCGAATCATGGCGCCTGTCCCGCGCCTGGACCGCCGCCTGTTTCGGTGCGCTTGGACTCGCGGCCCTGCTGTGGACGTCCGTCATTCCCCAGCGGAACGCCGGAGCCGTGATACCCGATTCCGTTCTGGAATCGCCCAATGAACCCATGGGTACGGCCAGGGGAATCCTTCCGGGACGCGTGGCCTGGGCGCATGACCCCGCCGCGACCAATGAAGCCTGCACGAACAAGTGGAACGACGCGTGGTTCCTGCCCCAGAACAACGATCAGGCCGTCATAGACAAGATGTTCGCCGCCGTGCTGCACTCCGCCGCGGGACGGCAGGACGATAAGGCGGCATGGGACGCGGTCTTTCAATTCCACAATGCCGGCCGCGGCAAGGGGAGCGTCGGGTATCAGGCGGGGGAAATCATTTTCATCAAGACCAACGCCACGAGCGCCAGTGACAACAACATCAACCTGACCACCATGGCCATGCTGAACAACAACAATTACGCCATGTGCGAGACGAATCCCCATCTGGTGCTGACCGTCCTGCGGCATCTGGTGAATGGGGTCGGCGTGGCCCAGAGCGACATCTATGTGGGCGAGCCCATGAAGCATGTGTACAAGCACGCTTACGACCTGTGGCACGCCGAATTTCCCGGCATCCACGTCATCGACCGCAACTTCGGCTCCGAGAAGGACCGCTGGAAGGTGTCGGAAAGCGCAACCCCGCTCATTTTCTACTCGGACAGGGGCACCGTGCTCAAGACGGGTTCGTGGAACGACCATACCGTGGTCACGGGAAATCCGGTGACCGAAGACAAGCTGTACAACGTCTATGAAATGTGCGAATATCTCATCAACATACCGACGCTGAAATGCCACGCCCGGGCGGGCGTCACCATGTTCGCCAAGAACCATTTCGGCTCGCACACGCGCAGCAACGCCCTGCACCTCCACGGGGGGCTGGTGAACCCGACCACTTCCCAGGCCTACCGCCAGGATTACGGCCAGTACCGCGTTCTGGTGGACATGATGGGGCACAAGCTGCTCGGCGGCAAGACACTCCTATTCCTGATGGACGCCTTGTACACCTCGGACCATGAGAACATGATTCCCGTGAAAATGAAAATGCCGCCCTTCAACGGCGACTGGATGTCGTCCGTGTTTCTTTCGCTGGACCCCGTGGCCGTCGAATCGGTGGGCTTCGACTTTCTGAAGTCCGAGTTCACCTCGGCGAGGGGCTGGCCGCGGACCTACCCCCAATGGGGCGCCGTGGACGACTACCTGCACCAGGCCGCCGACAAGGCCAATTGGCCGGCAGGCATCGCGTATGATCCCGAGAAGGACGGCGCGGAATTGCCCAGCCTGGGGGTTCATGAACACTGGAACAACGAAACCGGCATGAAATACACGCGAAACCTGGGCACGGGAAACGGGATCGAGCTGGTGCAAGTCCAGAGTTCCAGTGCCGTGGAATCCGAATCCCCGGCTTCCGGAAAACCGGATGGATTCAGACTGCTCTCGAATTACCCGAATCCGTTCAACCCTTCCACATCCATCCGCTACGAGACGGGGTCGACGGCTTTCGTTCATCTATCCGTCCACGATGTAACGGGCAAAGCGGTCGCGACTCTGGTGTCGCGCGAACAGCCGGCCGGTGCGCATACGGCGTCGTGGAACGGATTGTCGTCGAACGGACTGGCCATGCCATCGGGCGTGTACATCTGCCGCCTGCACACCCGGACCGGCGGCGTGGAACGCGCCGCGGGCCTACGAATGCTTCTTATCAGATAAGGAAAGAAAAACATGGATTTGAAACGGCTTCTCATTCTGTTCATCCTATTGCCACCGGCCCTGTCGCCGGCGGAAACCTGGAAAACGTACACCACGGCCGACGGACTGGCCGACCCCGTGGTGCGGACCATTTTGGTCGATCCTTCCGGTTCCAAATGGTTCGGCACGGAAAACGGTCTCACCCGTTTCGACGGCTCGAAATGGACGACGTACCGGAAAGAGGAAGGCGTCAAGAAAACGCTGGCCGGCAACCGCATCAATGACATGGCCTATGAGGTGGGTTACGGACCCGAATTGTGGATCGGGACCGATTCGGGCGTTTCGGTGATGGGCATCAAGGTGGACGGCGTCTCCTTCGCCACGCCCTACACCAAGGCGGACCGCCCGCTCGTTTCGGACATGGTCCGGGCCGTGGCCGTGGACAGTCTCGGCATCAAGTGGTTCGGCACGGACAAGGGCATCAGCCTGTTCAACAGCACCGAATGGGATACGATAGGCGAATACGACCTGTCGAGCGTCGACATTCTGGCCATCGGATACGACGAAAACACCGACACCACATTCATTGGAACCCGGGGCGGCGGCGTGTCGCGCGCATCGATCAAAAAGTGGGACGCCGTCACCACCGCTTCCCCTTACGAAAGCCTCTGGGCGAGCATGCCCAGCGACACCGTCACCGCGGTGTTCATCGAAAAGAACGGGTGGCAGTGGTTCGGCACCACGGCGGGGCTGGGCTTTCACCGGGGAACCGAAACGAAACAGGACTGGACGTATTTTCACAGGGACAGCGGGCTGGCGGACGAGCGCATTCACGCCGTCACCAGGGACAGCACCGGCCTGCTCTGGGTGGGCACCCGGAACGGCGCCTCGTCATACGACGGGGTGAAGTGGAAGACCTACACCAAAGCGGATGGTCTGGCCGGAAACGCGGTGTACGACATCGCCGTGGACATCGACGGTTCGCTGTGGTTTGGCACCGACGCCGGCGTGTCGCATCTCACCGGTTTCAGCGGCGTCCAGGGACGGGGGCTGCCCGTTCCGGTGCCCGAACGCAGCGTTTTGCGCTCGAATTATCCGAATCCGTTCAACCCGTCCACCATCATCCCCTTCACCCTGGCCGAACCGGCCGAGGTGTCGGTTGAAGTGGTCGATTGCACCGGACGGCGCGTTCGCGTGCTGGCCGAAGGCCGTTTCACGTCGGGGTCCCACGCCGTGTCGTGGCCGGGCCTCACAGATGCCGGCCTCGAAGCTCCGGCGGGCGTGTACATGGTCCTTCTCCGCGCGAGGGGCGGCAACTGGGCGGAGCTCCGTACGGCCAAAATCGTTTTGGTCAGATAATCAGGTCTGCATTCAAATCAGGGAGTCGATACCATGAATGCCATTGTTCAAAAAATCGCGCGCGCCGTCCTGTTTCTCTGCGCCTGCAGCGCCCTTTCAGCCGGAACGGCCACGGTGCAGTTTTCCGTCAATGACAAGGCCACGGGCAAGCCCTTGAACGGAGCCCATATGATCGTGCTGAACGGGGCGGACACCGTATCGGTGTCTTCGAGCAAGGCCGCGGAACCCGCCGCGCTCCAGCTGGATGTCGAATTGACTTCGGTGGACGGGGAAAACGCCATGCCCGCCTCTTTCAGGACCATCGAGACGCATCCCAACCCCTGCGAACGGACGGTCACCCTGAACGTGCCGCCGGCCGCCGCCTCGGGAAAGGGCATGCTGAAAATCATGAACGTGCTGGGTCAGGAAATCCATTCGGAACCCGTTCAGGCGCCTGCCGGCGCGGCCTTCGCCGTCGACCTTCACATGCAGAATCTCGCCCAGGGCATGTACATCGTCCAGATGACGGACGCGGAGGGCAAGACGGTTTCGGGTAAATTCCTCAAAATCGGTTCGTCTGCGGCTGCGACTTCGCCCTCGGTATGGGCGTCCGGATTACGGCCGATGGTGTGGAACGGCGCGCGTTCGCTTTCGAAACCCGCCGCGACTTCTTACACGTTCACGGCATTCTCCGATAAAAACACGGCCGACGCGGACGGAGCCCACGCCGGCGGGTTCGCCTCGGTCACCGTGCCCGTTTCGAAGGACACCTCCATTGTTCTGGAACTTGAAAAAACGCCCTTCTCCGAATGCGGGCACACCATGGCCCCGAGAACGGCGGCCGAAATCACGGTGGACGGCAAGGCCGATGAAGCCGTGTGGTCCCGCGCCGCCTGGGGGCCCATGAACCAGCTGTGGCTTTATAAAATGCCTTCCGCGGACGATTTCACCGGGCGTTACAAGATCGCCTGGTCCCCCGAGGTTCTTTATGTGCTCGTCGAAATACGCGACGACTCCCTGAGCGACCAGCACTCCGACCCGCTCAGCAGTTACTATATGGACGACTGCTTCGAGGTCTTCATCGACGAAAACGCGTCGGGCGGCATTCATACGTACAGTTACAACGCCTTCGCTTACCACATCTCAATATTCGGCAAGGCCGTCGACGCCGGCCCGGACCGCCAGACCAAGGACTTCAGCGACCACATCGTGATGAAGAGGACGCAGGACAAGGACTTGTACACATGGGAAATCGCGCTCAAGGTATACACCGACGCGTACAACGACAAGAGCAAGACCAATGCGCCGGCCGTATTGGACGGGGGCAAGGTCATGGGCCTGGCCGCGGCCTATTGCGACAACGACGGCAAATTCGACCGTGAGAGCTTCATGGGGTCCATTTACATCGCGGGGAAAGACAAGAACACGGCGTGGATGGACGCAAGCGTGTTCGGCACGTTGGAACTTCTGCCTTAAAACACGGGATCTTCGATTGACGATTACAGATTGCTGATTGTGGATCGCACGATTCACGAAAGGATAATTTTTTAATGGGCCTTCCGGCGTTGTTATTGTACACCGCAGGCGCCGTGGTGATCATCATCTCCCCCGGTCCCGACTTCATCTACGTGATATCGCGCGGCATGTCGCAGGGCCGTTCCGCGGGGCTGTACTCGGCCCTGGGCATCAGCCTCGGCCTCACCGTGCACACCGCGCTGGCCGCCCTCGGCCTGTCGGCCCTGTTGAGCGTGTCCGGCGCCGCGTTCTGGGCCGTCAAAATCGCGGGGGCTGTTTATCTTTTCTATCTCGGCGTGAAAACGCTCGCGAACAGCGGCGGGCAGGGATGGTGCAGGGGCGACAGGAAGTTCAACAGGACGGCCATCGTCCGCCAGGGGATCTTCACCAATGTGTTCAACCCCAAGGCCGTCGTGACCTTCATGGCCTTCATTCCCCAGTTCATAGACCCGGCGGACGGAACGGCAAGCACCCGCATCGTGATCATGGGCGGCATTCTGGCGTTTCTGGCCATGGCCTGGTTCGGTCTCGTCGGCTGCTTCGCCGGCGCCCTCGGGGACTGGATGTCCAAAAATCCCGTTTACCGGAAGGCGGTCCGGCGGCTGACGGGCTGCGTGCTCATCGCATTGGGGCTGCGGCTGGCGTTGATGAAAAAGACCGCACGCTGACGATTGCCCGCATGGGTCATATGAGAAGGCGCATCAGCGCCGATCGGTTTCCGATCGAAGGCCTGCGTCAGGCATTTTTATAAAATGTGAACGCCCTCTTTATTTTTACGCATGATTCCATTCTCTGCAGACAACTAATGATCACCTCTTTTATTATCCCTCGCTTCCATAAAAAATGACGCCGTTTTCTCCCTATATTCCTCTTCCCATTTTCCGCCGTGACCGGCGCCGGGAACGGCGATCATTTCGCATGCCACTCCGTTCTTTTTAAGGGCATCATGCAGCAATGCGCTTTGACAAAAGGGCACCAACGGATCCGCACCGCCGTGTATGATCAGAAACGGCGGATCGCTTTCATCGACGTAGGTGATCGGATTGGCGAGTCTGCACAGATCCGGATTGTCCTGCACAAGGCCCCCGATATAAACCGACTCCGGCGAATCGGGCGCATCATGCATTTGTCCGCTCCCGCATGAGTCCATTTTCTCAAACGCGGTGGGACCGTACCAGTCGACCACGGCATCGACCCGGCTGCTCTCTCCGGCATGGCCGCCCACATCCCCTTCGATGGATACGGTCTTTTCCCCTGCAGTATAATGGACAACTCCGCCGCTGGTTCCCATCATCGCGGAAAGGTTGCCTCCCGATGAATTGCCGGCCATCCCGATAAATGCCGTATCCAGGCCGTATTTCGACGCGTTGGCCCGCAGAAATCTGACGGCTCCTTTCAGATCGTTGACATGGGCCGGGAAAATCGCCTCACGGCTCGACCGGTGATTCGCGGCGACTACGGCGAAACCGTGCTTTAATAATATTTTTCCGATGCCGAGAGCATTGTGTTTTGAATTGTTGCTGAAAAAAGCGCTCCCGGCCACGGTCACGACGACCGGATACGGCGCCTCGCCTTTTACGGGAAGATAAATATCCAGCAGGTGGCCCGGCAACCCGTCTCCCGCATAATTGATATCCAGCCATTTCCGGGCGATATCATTCTCGTTTGTTTCAGCAGGCGGTTGGGCCAATAAAGACCGATAAATGATAATTCCAAATAAGATCGTTTTTTGAGTCAACCTGCATATTTTGGTATTTGTCATTATGGTTTCCCTTGGTTATATTTAGTAATATTAGAGTGAATTGAGCGGTATGCATATGCGTCCCGTCTTTTTATCATTATCGTGGTTGATGATTTCCGGTTTTCGGCGTGCGGCCTGAAACCATGGACCTTCAATCGGTAACGGTACATCGTTCATCCTCAATCGAATATGCTCACGGACTAGTTCATCGCCGTGACCATGCTGTCGATGATCTCCCCGTTCCGGACGATGCAAATTCCGGCGCGTCCGCGGAGATGCGCCCACGTATCGGGCGGGCTTGAGAATTCCCACAGTGCATCGCCCTTCTGAATCCCGCTTTTGAATTCCAGCCACTTCCGATGCTGAAAACCGAAAGGCACGGAGGACGGGCCCAGCCGTTCATCCCGTACCAGATGTTTTGTTTCACACTCTTCCGGGGTGATCCTGTTTGTAAGCCATTCCTTGACCACGGTATGCCTCGAATGCTGAATGTTCAGTCTTGTGGGACGGGCCTGCGGCCCGTCATTTGTTCTTCATCCGCGATGGACGATTTCCGATTTATGAAGTCCGATCGAATAACGGAGACCTGAGGTCAGTGGTCGAAGGCCATACGCCTGAGACCACCAATCGGACATCGGACGCCGCGGGCCGGCGGAAGTCTGCTTCATGCGCGGGTCAGCGATGGATTTCTTTTCTGTGCCCGATTTTT
>JBFZEN010000046.1:0-9512 GCA_041306805.1 bacterium | reverse complement strand
ACCCGGAGATACATGACCGGAACCGGCTCGAACCAGATTTACCTGGGATTCACGGTCATGCGGCTTATCGGGGAATAACGTATACGGAGAATCGGACATGAAAAAATGCGTACCCATCTGGATTTGCGCCTGCCTCATTCTGGGCATGGTTTTATCATGCAACAAGAAAAGCACGGAACCGGACGTCCCTTCCGGCGGCGACGGAACGGCAACCGGTTTTACGGAAACCGTGGCCGGCGTCACCTTTAAATGGAAAATCAACGGCGGCAACCTCGACTGCGAGGTCAGCGCGCAGACCGCGGGCTGGGTGGCCGTGGGTTTCAACTCGACCGCCTCCATGTCCGGAGCGGATTTCATCTTGGGGTACGTGACCGGCGCTTCCGCCGTGACCGTGCGCGATGAACACGGGACCGGACATACGCACGCCCTCGACGCCGTCCAGCACATTCTCAGCGGCGCCACGGGAACCGAGAGCGGGGGCGTTACCACCATCAAGTTCTCCATTCCGCTCAATTCGGGTGACGCGGATGACTTCGCTCTGGCCAAGGGCGCTTCCATTGTCGTGCTGTTTGCCTACGGCACGACGGACAATCCGACATTTCAACATGCTTCATTTGGCACGAAACAGGTCGTTTTGAATTGACAACACGGATTGAATCATATTGACATCCTCTTTATAAATCATTAACTTGACCAACCATCCAATGAAGCGGACAGGCTCATGCCCTGTCCGCTTTTTTAGGTATCCGTTTCCACTCCGCATGCGCCGGCCCATTCACCGACCGGGCGGGACGGTGTTTCATCTTCAAACCGCAGGAGAATGCATGGACAGCGTAATCCTTCTTTCGGCGGACGCCATCGGCAGAAATTTCATTCCGAAGGATTTGCTTCCGCCGGGGGGCGACGAATACAGCCACCGGAACGAACAGGCGCCCTGGCCCGGGAACCGATGGCGGCACCTCCGTGCCGATGAGGTGGAACGCCTCATCCAGAACGACAACTCGTCCGACGACTGGGATCAGATCCGCGTCACCGACCCCTTCGATCCCCAAAAAATCAGGAATAACGCCTTTTACGGGCTGGTCCGCATCGGCCGCATCGAGAACGTGATTCTCGAACATCACGACCTGCGGGTCGCGGCCGGCATCACCGACAGCGTCGTCATTGCCTGCGACATCGGCGACAACGTCGCCGTCCATCATGTGAGGTATCTGGCGCATTGCATCGTCGGCGACCGCTGCATTTTGCAGAACATCGACGAAATGCACACCACCAACCACGCCAAATTCGGGAACGGCATCGTCAAGGACGGCGAGCCGGAGGACGTGCGCGTATGGCTCGACGTGATGAACGAGACGGGTTCGCGCAGCATCCTTCCTTTCGACGGCATCATTCCGGCCGACGCCTACCTGTGGGCCAAATACAGGGACGACGGGGCCCTGCAGGAGAAATTGAAGGCCGCCACGCAGGCCCGTTTCAGTTCCAGCCGGGGTTTCTACTCCACCATCGGCGGGCAGTCCGTCATCAAAAACTGCGGTATTCTGAAAGACGTGAAGGTCGGCTCGCATTGTTACATCAAGGGGGCGAACAAACTGAAAAACCTCACCATCAACTCGTCCGAAACCGAACCCACGCAGATCGGCGAGGGAGTGGAAATGGTCAACGGCATCATCGGATACGGCTGCCACATTTTCTACGGATCCAAAGCCGTCCGATTCATTCTGGGCGACAATTCAAACCTGAAATACGGCGCCAGGCTCATCCATTCCTTTCTCGGCGACAACTCCACCATTTCGTGCTGCGAGGTGCTGAACAATCTGATCTTTCCGGCGCACGAGCAGCATCACAACAACTCGTTCCTGATCGCCTCGGTGGTGCTGGGGCAGAGCAACATGGCCGCAGGCGCGACCATCGGATCAAACCACAACAGCCGCGCCAATGACAACGAGGTCCAGGCCGGGCGGGGCTTCTGGCCGGGGCTGTGCAGCAGCATCAAGCATTCGTGCCGCTTCGCTTCCTTCACGCTTCTCTCGAAGGCCGACTATCCCGCCGAGCTCGACATTCCCCTTCCGTTTTCGCTCCTGAACAACAATCCGTCGAAAGATGAGCTCGAGGTGCTGCCGGCGTACTGGTGGCTGTACAACATGTACGCCCTGGCGCGGAACACATGGAAGTTTCAGAACCGCGACAGGCGCATGAACAAGGTGCAGCACATCGAATTCGACTCGCTGGCGCCGGACACGGTTGAAGAGATGTTCCGCGCCCGCCGGTTGCTGGAAATCTGGACGGCCAAGGCGGCTCAGCGCAGCGACGGAGCTTCAGCCCCGGAAAAAACAGAGACGGAGCTGGCCGGGGCCGGAAAGGATATCCTGTCGGGTCCCGAAAAGCAGTCGGCCGGGCTGGAAGTGCTGGGCGAAGCCATGGAAAAATCGAATCGCCGCGTCCTCATTCTCAAGGCGCGCAATGGTTACCGCGCCTATGGGGATATGATGCACTATTACGCCGTGAAAAACCTGCTGCAATACCTCGAGGCCCGTCCGAAAGAAAACTTCGAATCGATGGGCCGTGCGTTGGGGGGAGAGCGCCAGACCCGGTGGGTGAACCTGGGGGGACAGCTCATCCCCGAATGCGACATCGACAGGCTGCGGGCGGACATCGGATCGGGCAAACTGGCCTCGTGGGATGCAATCCACGAACGATACGATGCCTTGTGGCAGGCCTACCCCCTCGAAAAGCAGAAGCACGCCTTCTCCGTGCTGTGCGCCCTTCTGGGGACCGAACACCCGGCGAAAACCCAGTGGGAGAACGCCCTGCGTACGGCCGTAACCATACAGGAATTCATCCGGGACCAGGTTTTCATTTCCAGAAAAAAGGACTACGACAATCCGTTCCGGTTCAACACCTACCGGAACAAAGATGAAATGACCGCGGCCATCGGCCGGATCGAAGACAACGGCTTCATCAAACAGGTGCGCAAGGAAACCGATGCGTTTAGAACACTCGTCGAAAGCATGATGGCCAGAACCTGATCAAGGAGCTCCCATGAATCTCACCGAAACAAAGTATTCCAAATTCCTTCTGGTGCGCGAAATGATGGACACCGTCGGCATGGTGAAGCGATTCGACTACGGCCAAACGAAGGAGGTCGCCCAAAAAATCGGGTCCGCCGGACGCCTTCTCCTGACGGGGGAAGGATCCAGCCGTATTTTCCCGGCCAAGAACGCCGTCCGCAAAGCCCTGACTCGGGGCATGGACCTGCGCATCGCCACCGACGGATCGCGCCAGTCCGCCCAGTACGACCTTTCCCGGTTCGCCGTTTTCTTCGCCTCCAATTCGGGCCGCACCAAGGAAGTCATCACGCTCGCCAAAAAACTGGAAAAGAACGGAAATCCGAGCCGCTTCGGCCTTTCTGCGAACGCCGGTTCCCTGCTCGAACAGGCCTGCGCCGAGACTTTCGTTCTCACCTGCGGATGGGAGCAGGCCGTGGCCGCCACAAAAAGCGTGGTCGAGCAGGCCCTGTTTTACGAATCCATTTTGGGGCATATCGCCGGAACGAAGGCACCCGACTTCCTGAAGCTGTCGGAAACGATAGAAAAGGCCCTCACCCTGCCCATCGCTCCCGACATCGTCCGGATGGCCGCCGAAGCCCCCACCATTTACTTCGCGGGCTACAACGACGGCGTGGCCGAGGAACTGACCCTCAAAACAAACGAAATCACCCGTAAAAAATCGGATTTCCTGGAGGGCACCTACGCCGTCCACGGCATCGAGGAAGTGATGGACAAAAGGGACGTGGTGTTCGTTGTCAATCCCATCGACGAGGAGACGGAAAAATTTCAGGAAGTGCTGGTCAAGGGCGTGGGCTTGAACGTGATCGCCATTGCCGACCGGGACACGCCGTTTAAAACCATCCGCGTGCCGCAGGCCGGTGAAGAGGCGCCCCTTGTTTACCTCTGCGCGGGGTGGAACCTTCTTGTCGAAATCGGCATGGTCCTCGGGATCAACCTTGACAAACCCGAACGCGCCCGGAAAGTGGGGAATGAATTCGTCCAGTAATCCGCCGGACTTTCAGAATTCCATTTTACGCCTGTGCCGGAACGACCGGCACGGGCGTTTTTCTGCATGCCGTTTCCGCACTTCCCTCCGCGAACGTTTCTGGACGTCCGGGTGTTATTATGCATAGAAACATTCTTTTATTGCATTGGGCCCTTCCCTTTTGTATATTGGATGGATTCGGAGATGAATCGGAACAGACGGCGAGGCCGCATTAAAACATGCACCTGAAAAACGTGAGCCTGAATCCTCAGCGTTACCCCGACTGGAACGGGTATCCCTTCAACCTGCCCGTCCTGCGTCATACCGAACGCCTTTCATTCGACACGCCGGTGACTCTCTTCGTGGGCGAAAACGGCACCGGCAAGTCGACCTTGCTCGAAGCCCTGGCCCGCCGTTGCGGTGTCCACATCTGGGAGGACGACGACAAATCACGCCCCGTCGCCCATCCGCTGGCGCGCACCCTGCCCGACACCCTTTCGATCGGATGGACGGAAGGCCGCGTGCCGGGGTCGTTCTTCGGGTCATCCGTGTTTCAGGATTTCGTCCGCATGTTGGACGGCTGGGCCTCGTCGGACCCCGGCCAGCTCGATTATTTCGGCGGCAAATCCCTGTCGCTTCAGTCGCACGGGCAGTCCATCCTTTCTTTCTTCAAATCGCGCTACGCGATCAAGGGGCTTTATTTTCTGGACGAGCCGGAAACCGCGCTCTCTCCCAAAAGCCAGGCCGAACTGCTGGAGCTCATGAACACCATGGGAGCGGACGGCCGCGCCCAATTCATCGCAGCCACCCACTCTCCCATTCTGCTGTCCTGTCCCGGAGCGGTGATCTACAGCTTCGACCATGTCCCGGTGCGGGCCATTCCCTACAGGGAAACGGTCCATTTCAAACTCTACAAGCGTTTTCTGGAGAACGTTCCATGAGCAACGTGAAACGCCATTTTGAGGACGAGGCCGGACAATTCGACTCGGTGATTCTCAGGCTGATTCCTTTTTATGCGGAAATGGTGGAGGCATTGGTCCGATCCGTTCCCTGCGATGAAAAGGAGGCCATCCGCGTGGCCGATCTGGGATCGGGCACGGGCACGGTGTCCTGGCATGTCCTGAAACGGTTTCCCCGCGCGCAGGTGACCTGCGTGGATTTTGCGGAACCCATGCTTGAAGCCGCCCGAGCCAAATTGTCCGCCTTTAAAAACGTGTGCTACGTCGCCGCGGATTTCCGGAGCACCGGCTTGATCCAGGGCTGCGATGCCGTGGTTTCATCTTTGGCGCTGCACCATCTGCGGTCGGACGCGGACAAGCGCGCTTTTTATGGAAAGATCTTCGACGGCCTGAATCCGGGCGGTTGTTTTTACAACGCGGACATGGTGCTGGCGGCGAACGACATCCTGCAGCGGCTGTATCTTGAAAAATGGAAGGCCTTCATGAAAAAATCCATTCCGGAAGAAGAGATTGAAAAGGTGTGGATGAAACAATATGCGGATGAAGACAGGCCCGCGGAGTTGATGGCCCAATGCCGGTGGCTGTCGGATATCGGCTTTACCGATGTGGACGTGGCCTGGAAATATTACAACTTCGCCGTCTTTGGAGGCGTCAAGAAATCATCGTAACAGCGGGGGCGCATCATGGGTGATTCTCTGGCATTGCTTGGTTTGTTGATCGGGCTGGAACTGGTGCTCGGCGTCGACAACATCCTGGTCATTTCCATTTTCGTGGGCAGACTGCCGGCCCCGCAACGGTCCAAAGCGCGGCTGCTCGGACTCATTCTCGCTTTTGCGGGGAGGGTTCTGATGCTGGTCGTGCTGCTCAAGCTGGCCCGGTTGACCGACGCCGTTCTGGCGCGGTTTTCAATCAGGGATCTGATTCTCCTGGGCGGAGGCCTGTTCCTTCTCTATAAGGCCGTCGTCGAAATCCACCACACCATCGAGTTGAACGAGGAAAAGCGGGCGGTGGAATCCATGGGACTCAGCACCCTGTCGGCGGTCATCGTCCAGATCGCCCTTCTGGACGCCGTGTTTTCAATCGATTCCGTCATTACGGCCATCGGCCTCACCGACCGAATCTGGATCATCGTCGGCGCCGTCATTGTCTCGTTCGCCGCCATCCTGTTCTTCGCCAGATCGATCAGCGACTTCATTTTCCGTTTGCCGTCGCTTAAAATTCTGGCCCTGGCCTTTTTGATCACGATCGGCGTGACCATTTTCATGGAGGGGCTGCACCAGCACGTGCCCAAGGCGTATATCTACCTGCCGATGGGGTTTGCGCTTCTGGTTGAAATCCTCCAGCTGCGGTACGAGTCGAACCGGAAGCGGAAGCGGAAACCGGCGGACGGCTTGAAAAAATAGAGCGGCGGAATCAGGCCTCCTGCCGGGTCCTGTTCTCCCATGCCGTTCTCCTGAACGGTCACTTCCTCCTCGTGGAGCAGGTGCTCACGCCAAAAATTTGGTACAGGGGGCAAAACCCGATCAGTCCCGTCAAGAAAAGAAGCAATCCGATGATACCGATCGCCCAGTACCATCCCCCCGCACCCGATTGAAAAACGAACAGCAGAACCATCACGCCTCCGAACACGGCCCGTGATATACGGTCCCAGCCGCCTTCATTGATCTTCAGCCATGCAGCCATGTATCGCTCCTTTCCATTAAACGACCGCCCGCGAAGCGGGCCTTCAATATATAAACATATAATAGATTGGCCAAGCTTGGCTGGTGGCTTTTGGAGTCGGCCGAAAGCCGATGGGGCTCATTCGCTTCCGGGTCCGGTTCTCCGAAGGACAGCCCCCAGGTCTTCCCGAAGGGACTGGCTGCGTCTGGCGTCGAACAGCGCACGGACGAGAAACCGGAACAATCCATAAAACGCGAAAAACAGGCCCAGGGGAAACACGATGCAGTCAAACGTGTACCCCGCAATGATCTTGATCACCCATTCGATCATATCGTTCGTCCTGGTTTTCAGGAAAGACGCGATCTCCGCCAGCTTGTCCTTGGTCTCGACGATCTTGGACCAGAATCCGGTTTTCGGCTGCGCGCCTTCCGGAAAAACCTCGGTGCGGAACCGGCTGAAACCGGTCTCGGCCTCCGACATGGAAGGGGCGGTGATCTTTCGCGACAGACTCCGGCCCAAAGTCACGGAAGCGGGAAGCGCCACGTACAGCATGACCGCGACCAAAGCGGCGACAAAGGCGGCGTCCCTGAAAAACCGCCTCAGGGCGGGGAATTTCGGAACCACCCAACGGCACAGGAGCGTCAACAGAAGGAAAAGAATGAAAGCGGCCAGGAACCACTGGTCGAAAATCCTTGCCGCCTGAAGCACGAACCGGGTGCCCGTGAGCACGGCCATGCTGATCAGCACCGTGCGCCAGGCCAGGTCCACGTAATCGTACGCGGCCTGCACCACGTCTCCAACCTGAATGCCGAAACCCACGCCCACCTCGCTGCCCTCCACCACGCCCAGACCCGTTTTCACGACTGTCAAAACGGCGAACGTCTGGAGCGAGCGTTTGAACGAGGCGTTCAGGTAAGTCTCGTTGGACTCGGACAGGCGGCCGAGACCGAGTGCTTGCATTCCCTTCTCCGTGAAACCGAAAACCGTCAGCAGAAAGGCGGCGGACAGAACGATTCCCGCCGCCGTCCTGAACCGGGTGCGTTTGGACATGGCTTTTTTCACCTCGATATTTGAATGATTTTATACTTGAGAATGCCGGCGGGCACTTCGATCTCGGCGACATCTCCCTCCGCCTTGCCGAGCAGTCCCTTCCCCACCGGAGACGTCACTGAGATCTTGTTCTGCAAAAAGTCGGCTTCGTCCTCCGAAACCAGCGTGTACTGGATTTCTTCGTTTGTCTTCAAATCGAGAAGCCTGACCGTGGCGCCGAAATAAACCTTGTCGCCTGCGATTTCTCCGTCACCGATCACCCGCGCCGACGAGATTTTGGCCGCCAGTTCGGCGATTTGGATTTCATTCATGTGCTGCGCTTCCTTCGCCGCGTCGTATTCGGCATTCTCGCTCAAGTCGCCGAACGAACGCGCGTGCTCGAGCATCTGGGCGATTTCCTTGCGCCGCACCCTGACCAAAGTGTCCAGCTTTTCGCGCAGCTTGATGTAACCGTCCTCGGTTAAATAGGTGATACCCACAAGAGACCTCCGTTTTTGGTTAGGCCTTGCGAAAATCGATCAGTGTCTCGCGGTACGCGTCAGGCATGCCGATGTCGAACCGTCTGCCCCGGACGAGAAGCCCGTGGAATCCCTCCTCCTGCCTCAGCCGGTCGAGGCACGATGTCAGCTGGAACTCGCCGCCCTCCCTCAGGTTGTGGAGGATGTGCTCTTCGAGATAATCGAACACCTTGGGTGTGAGCACATACAGCCCAAATACCGTCAAAAACTGGCCCTCATCCAGTCCGTCCACTCGGAGGTGCTCCTGCGCGTAGGCCAATTCGGGCTTCTCAGCGAATTCGGTGATTGAGAGAATGCGGTTTGCCTCTTTCCACACGCCCGCCGCGCATCCGAACTTGCGTATTTCCGCGGCCGGCGTCACCTTGAGGCCGACCACGCTCTGGTTCGCCTTTTCATATACTTCGACCAGCTGGCGCGCGCAGGAGACGGCGGTTTCGGATGCGTACAGGTGGTCTCCCAGCATGAGCAGAAACGCCTCTTTCCCCACCCATTTCCTGGCGCAGTACACGGCATGGCCGAAGCCTTCCTGCACATCCTGCGTGAGAAAGGTGACGCGGTGCCCCAGTTCCGTCAGGTAATCGCAATAGCGCTGGTCTTCCTTCGACAGTTTGTTGTAATTTTCGATGGAAGGCGGCGTGTTGAAAAAATCCTCGAACACCGGCTTGTCGACGGACTGAACGATGATGCCGATTTCCTCGATGCCGGCCCGCACGGCTTCCTCGACAATGCACAGAATGGCCGGCTTGGCCCGGCCGTCCCTGTCGATGATCGGAAAAAGCTCTTTTTTGACCGCCTTGGACGCGGGGAAAAGCCTCGTACCGAAACCCGCTGCGGGAATCACGGCCTTCCGCACGCGCCTTCCGGACTTCAGAACGAGTTTGAGGCAGGGCATGCCGAGCTCTTTTTCGATGATGCCGACGACCCTGTCCTGGCTTTCCGCGTCCTTGACGATGAACTGGGCCGTACCGTCGCCCTGTGACCCCACTCCCTTGCCGCCGAGAATGAAAGGCTGGATGGGACCGTAAGCGAGAAGCCGGTGCAGCACGGGCGCCGTCAGCTGCGACGGACAGGCCGGTTGCAGGGCCCTGTCGAATTCGCTCTGCGCCTCAATCATGAGCGCTCCGACGCGGGCGGCGTCCCCCGCCTCGAGCGCCCGGTACGCATCGTGCACGATGCGCTTGTTGACCGGCCCGAGATAGGCCTGCACGCCCTTCTGCAGATCCGACTCGGCGAAGGGATAGCAGCGGTTCAGCTTGCTCAGAATTTCCTTGGTGTCTTTTCCCGCCTT
>JBFZEN010000045.1:0-2699 GCA_041306805.1 bacterium | reverse complement strand
TCCGGACGCACGGATGTCGACAATGTGTCGGGAAAAAGATCCGTCAAGAGGGGCACATGGACGGACGGAGCCGGATACCAGACTCTGGCCCTTTACCTGCAGGACCGCTTCAACGCGGGCCAGTGGCTGACTTTGGGCGCCGGAGCCCGGTGGGCATCCTATGACATTACGGGGAATGAAGTGTCCACCGTGGGCACGCTCAACCTCGAAAGCAGCGGTTCCGACGTCACCGGCTCGGTGAACGCCGTTCTACACGCGACCCGGAACGTCAACCTCATCGTCAACGTCAATCGGGGATTCCGAAGCCCCAATATCGACGACGTTTCGGTGTACGACGAAAGGGCGGAAGGCACCGAGGTTCCGAGCCCCGGCGTGAAATCGGTCAAGATGATCACGTACGAAGCCGGCGTCAAATGCGAAACCAGCCGGCTCTCGGGTTCGGCCTTCTATTACTACAGCAACGTCAACGATTTGATGGAACGCGCGGCCGGGATATTCAACGGCTTGACCTTTTTCGACAAGAACGGGAACGGCCTGCAGGACAAGGGCGAGGTGAACATCCTCCAGCGGGCGAACATCGGAGACGCCGTGATACAGGGCGTCGAGCTTGACTTCAACTATACGCCGTGTTCCTGGCTGACCGTATACGGCAATTATACGTGGACCAAGGGGGAAGACGGCAACGCGAACGTGCCGCTCGCCCGCATTCCGCCCGATTTCGGCACGGTAGGCGTGAGGTGGTCCTCGACGGCCAAACTGGCGCCGTGGGTCGAGCTCGTCTGCCACGCAGCCGATTCGCAGAAGGAGCTCAATCCGGCCGACATCGCGGACGCACGGATCGGGCCCGCCGGCACGGCCGGATTCAGCATATTCAACGTGAGAAGCGGCGTTTCGCTGTCGAAGCATTTCCGCTTGGTTCTGAATCTCGAAAACATACTCGACGAAAAGTACAAGTATCACGGTTCCGGTCTGTACCGCCCCGGATTCCAGGTCGTCACTTGTGCCGAAATCGGTTTATAGGAGGCTAGCATGAAAATAAAAACATTCATCTGCATCGGCGTTTTCCTGGCGGTTTCGATGCTGAGGGCACAGGTCGGTTCCTACAAGGTGGTCGTCAATGCGGGCAACCCGGTTGCCTCGATCACCAAGGCGGAACTGGTCGATTTGTTTTTGAAGAAAGCGACAGCCTGGGAAAAAGGCGAAAAAGTCAGCCCGGTCGATCTCTCCGAAAATTCATCCGCACGCATGGGTTTTTCAAAATCGGTGCTCGGAAAAACCATCGACCAGATCAAGGCTTACTGGAATTACAAGATTTTTTCGGGCCTCGATACGCCCCCGCCTGTATTGAACACAGACAGGGCTGTTCTGGAATTCATCAGCGAAAACAGGAATGCGATAGGCTATGTCTCCTCCTCGGCACCGGTGGACAACGCCAGCGTCAAGGTGCTTACCGTCAAATAATCACGCGAGACGGCGCTGATCTGTGCACGGCGCTGCGGCACCGTGTTTCACAGATGCCCATCCCGGATCGCTCGAAAAGGGATGCGGATTTATTCCGCATCCCTTTTTTATTCGAACCGGCATTGGATGCCGTTTTTTTCCGCCCGCCTTCCTATCCATTTTGGTATCCTTTTTGGTATTTTTTAGTAATTCTTGGTAATAATTGGTTATGGTTCGACACGGCCTAAGTACATGCAAATAAAACACATATTTAGTGTAACTATTGATAGAAATTTTTCTGGAATGGAAATTGCTCTCAATAAAAATCACAATCAGGAATCGGGAAATTCCTCGATCGAAAATAAAATTCGCCTTTTGGAGGTTTTTGTGAAAAGTAATTTTCTTGTCTGCATCGGCGTCTTTCTCATGGTTTCCCTGACGGAAGCGCAGGGCGGATCCTTCAAGGTAATCGTCCACTCGTCAAACCCGGTGACGTCGCTTACCAGGCAGGAGGTCGCCAGCCTGTTTCTCAAGAAGACGACCAAATGGAAGAACGGGGAAACCGTCATGCCCATCGATCTTGTGGACGGCTCGCCGGCGCGCGTTGTTTTCTCAAAATCGGTGCTCGGAAAAAGCGTCGACCAGATCAAGGCCTACTGGAACAACAGGATTTTCTCGGGCGCGGATACGCCCCCGCCGGCCTTCAGTTTCGAGGATGATGTGTTGAAATTCGTCAATGACAACGCCAATGCGCTCGGATACATTTCGTCGAACGCATCTCTTGGGAAATCGAACGTCAAGGTCGTGGATATCGTCGAATAGGGATTTGCGCTTCCGGCCGTCGATGCCGGGTGTTTAAATCGCCCCGGACGCGCGGGGTTCCGGCCAAAGGAAATCCGCGAAAACGCGGCGGAAATGTAAAGAGGAATACGGGGTTTTGTCGTATTCCTCTTTGCATTTTGCATGAGAGATCCGGTTTCGTCTTTGCGAGTCCCGCGTAGCGGGACGAAGCAATCCGGGAAATATCAAGAAGATCGCTTCGAGCCCTCCCGCCCGGGCGGGACGGGGGCTCTCGCGAAGACAAATAGTCATCCTTCCATGCAGATTAAAATTCAAGTCGCTTCCAATCATTATCATATCATAAACTCAATGAATACAGATTAAATGTGGTGTCAAAAAATATTTTAAACCGGACACTACTGATCAGAAATCCAACATCCATGAAAGGATCTGCGGTCCTAAAGGATCTGCGGTCCTAA
>JBFZEN010000044.1:0-4912 GCA_041306805.1 bacterium | reverse complement strand
AAGGATGGGCTGCCTGTAGCCAGCAGCGCGGAGTAGCGGTTCATCTTTTTGATGTAACTTGCGACGGTGGGATACGAATAATGCGCCACGGGATTCCGGAGACGCCCGATTTCCCCCTTGATTTCAACGCCTTCGTGTATGGCGGATGCGGTAAACGCCCCCGCGGAACGGCGGAACAGCCTGATGTGATAATCGGGATACAATCCCGCGTGCTTCAGCCATTGACCGAAATAAAAATTCTGAAACGGAATTTCATATCCGTCAAATGCCGGGCCGGCGGACAGAACGGAGAGGATCTCCTCCCTGAGCCCGGGGGTGACGCGTTCATCCGCGTCAAGGTTCAACACCCAGTCGCACGAAGCCCTGTCCAGCGCATATTGTTTCTGCGCGCCATAGCCTGAAAAAGTCTTCTGATGGATTTTGGCTCCGTACCGATGCGCCGTCTCAGCCGTCTTGTCGTTGCTGAACCCGTCCACAACGACGATTTCGTCTACCCAGCGCAGGCTTTCGAGGCAGGCCGGCAGGTTGTTCTCTTCATTGAGGACGATGAGAACGGCGGAAATCGTGTTCCTGCCCGCGGAACCGGCCGCCGTCATGTCGCCCCGCGGCCGAGGCGGGCGTCTATTTCGGATTTCAAGGCCTCAAACGGAAGGGCTCCGCTTTTCCGCATCAGCTCCTTTCCCCGGTCGAACAGAATGATGGTGGGAATGGCCGTAATCCGGTATTCCGAAGCCACCCGGCCTTTCTTGTCCACGTTGATCTTGACCACGGTCATTTTCCCTTTGAATTCAGCCGCAATCTTGTCTATGGTCGGGGCCATCATCTTGCAGGCGCCGCACCATTCGGCCCAGAAATCGACCAGCACGGGCAGTTTCGACTGCGAAATCAGATCTTCGAAGGATTTGGGCAATGCCTGGTCTGCCATAGCTTATTCCTGATAGATAGTAAAAGTTCAGGGTTCCGAGTTTCGAGTTCAGGGCTTTATATTATAATTCCAGATTTCGAGCACCCAGTACCAAGAACCAGACACCGTTCACCCATAGCCTGCTGCTTACTGCCAACTGCCGATTTTCATGACTCGAAACTCTGAACTCTGAACTCGGAACTCCTTAATGTTTGCATCCCGATCCGCAGCTCGTGCAGCCTCCCGAACATCCTGCCCCCGTACCTGCGCTTGGAGCCGCCAGGTTCCCCCCGACGTAAGGCACGCCGAACGTTTCCTGAAAATCGGCCTTGCCGCATTGCGGGCACCTGATTTCGCCCTTCTTGGAGATGGCGGTAAATGTCTGGAAATGATTCTTGCATGACTTGCATGTGAATTCGTATGTCGGCATGAATTTTTCCTTTTTATTGGGACCACTTCTCGCGGCAGACGATGTCCTTGAGGTTTTTCCTGGGACGCGGAGACGGTTTCTCGGCCGGATATCCCAGCGTCAAAAGGGCAACGACACGGACGTCGCCGGGTATGCCCAGCACCTCGCGGACCTTGTCCTCATAGAACGCCCCCACCCAGCATGTGCCCAATCCCAGCGCGGCCGCGGCGATGGTCATGTGGTCGACGGCAATGGCCAGGTCGATGGCATAGGCGAACTGCCCGCATGTCATCACATGCTGCGATTCGACGGCGCAGCAGGCGATCACCACGGGCGCCTCGCCGACGAAACCCTGCCCCTTGGCCGCAATGGACAGCCTCATCCGCGCCTCGGATTCCCGGACGATGATGAAACGCCATTCCTGATGGTTGTTGGCCGAAGGCGCCAGCCTCGCCGCCTCCAGAACCTGTCCAATTGCATCCTCTTCCACCGGCCTGCCCGCGTACCGTCGAATCGACCGCCTGGAACGGATGGCCTCGAAAACGTCCATGGATAAACTCCTTTATATGAAGAAAATGCATCGAAAAATGAATACGGATTTTTTGCCTTCGATGCCCGATGCCCGAATCACGATGCCCGTTTTTCAGCTTTTCGCCACGCTGGGGCATATTTCCGCATAGGCGCAGAAACGGCAGTTCATGTAATTGGGCGCGGCCGTGTACGCCCTTTTACGTATGCCACCGGCCGCCTCGAGGATTCGTTTCTCCGTCTCCTCGAGCTTCCCGGGCGTCACCGGTGCCCTTCCAATCAAACCCGATTCAAGGAATCGAAGTTCCACAAAAACGGGCGGCTGGCCGAAGGTTTTGTCATACGCCAGCGCATAGATGGCCAGCTGCAGGCTTGATTGGGTCCGCTTGTCCGCGGCTTCCTGCTGGTACACGTCGGACGACTTGAAATCGACTATGACGGCGCCCTCGGGCCGGCTGTCGACCCTGTCCCAACGCCCCTCGACGCGGTTCGATTTCAGCATGAAATTGAACCTTTCCTCCACCAGGGAAGGAACCGCGCCCGAGGCCTCCTCGCGTTCGAAAAACCGTTCGAGGGCTTCCTTTCCTCCCTTGAACCGCCTCTCTTCGTGCTCGCGCGAGATGAATCCCGCGTTTTTCCACGCCCCCTCATACACGCGCACCAGGTCACCGACGCTGACGTGAGCCGCGTTGATTTTCTGGGTGTGGTAGTATTCAATGGCCGTGTGCAGGGCTTTGCCGTAAATCACGCTGTGGTGCGGAAGGATGGGTACGCGGAGGATATGCACGTATTTGTATTTCAGGGGACAGGTCAGGTAATCGTCGATCTGGAAATACGACAGGTTCAGCACCTTGTCTTCCGGAACGGGAGCGAACGCGTCCGGCGGCGCATCGGGAGACGGCGCAAACCTGCGTATGCGCTCCTCGGCCGGCGATTTGACGGTCACCACGTCCACATGCGGACGGTCGAGGGCCTCGAGAATGAAGGAACTCGCCTTGCGGCTGCGCACGCCGCCGTAATTCTGCGCGCTCGTCAGTATCAGCCTGTCCCTGGCCCGGGTCATGCCGACGTAGAACAGCCGCCTTTCCTCCTGCATATGGGCGTCACCGGCCGTCGGCGGTTCGCTCACCAGCGCGTCTGGCAGTTCGATGGGGTCGCTCCTGCGCGTATGGGGGAACTTGTTCTGGACCAGGCTGACCATGAACACCACGGGCCACTCGAGCCCCTTGGCCCTGTGCACCGTGATGACATTCACCGCGTCGTCGTCGGGATCGGCCTCGACCACGGCGGGATCGTCGCCGGCTTCGATCAACAGGTCGAGGTAACGGACAAAATGCAGCACCCGGTCTTCACGGATCATCTGCGAAGCCGCCCAGACCACGTCGAAAAACCGGGCGATGTTCTGCACCTTCGCCGTGTCGGACGCACCCGCGTCACGGGTCAGCCGGTTCAGATATCCGGAACCCATCAGAAACTGGTACAGCACCTGCCCCGTGATCTGGTGCCGCGACAATTCCAGGTACCGCCGCAGATCGTCGACGATTTTGGCGATGGTGGCCTTGCTTTCAGCCGAAATCCCGGCCAGTTCCTCGAGTTCAGCGGCCCGGCTCAAGATGTCGAAAAGGGAACGGTTCGAGCGGTGGGCCAGATGGGCGCATTGGTGCAGGCCTTCAAGAGGCAATTCATACACATCCGACGAAGCCAGGTGGTACAGGCTCAGGGAATCGTTGAAATCGGCCACGGTGCGCAGAAACGCGACGAGCAGCCGCACCTCGGGCCTTGAGTAAAGCCCCCGGTTGCCTGTGAAGCGCCAGGGAATCCCCTTCATGTTCAGCGCCCGCAGAAAGGGATCGGCGTCGTTGTTCGATCGGACAAGAATCGCGATGCCGGCGTACCGGACGCCTTGCGCGACCAGGTCCTGAATGGTCTGAGCCACCCGGTCCGCCTCGGTGGTCAGCGTATCGCAGTGAAAATGCGCCACCGGTTCGCCCTCGGGCCGGTGGGAAACAAGGCGCTTGTCGATGCGGTTTTTCACCTCGAGCCGGTCCGGATTGTTGTGCAGGATGAGCCGGTATGCCGTGTCCAGGATGACCTGGGTGGATCGGAAATTGTCCGTCAGCACGACCTGCTTCGCGCCCGGGTAAACGTCCATAAAATTGAGGATGTTCGAAACGGCCGCCCCGCGGAATTTGTAGATGGACTGGTCGTCGTCGCCCACCACGGTGATGCTGGCCGGATCGCCTCCCAGCAGACGGACCAGCTGGAACTGGGCGAAATTGGTGTCCTGAAACTCGTCGACAAGAATGTACCGGTACCGTTTCCGCACCGTGCTGAGCACGGATGGGCGTTCCCGAAAGAGCTTGAGAACCAGGGTGACTTGGTCGCCGAAATCCACGCGCCCTTCTTTGGCGAGCAACTCCTGGTAGAGGGCATAGGTCCCGGCCGTTTCCTCCTGTTTCTCGATTTCCTCCGCCGGGGCGTTCGGACCTGATTCCCTGAGGGAACGGACGTACTTGAGATACGCTTCAGGCGACACATCCTCGTCCTTGGCGCGTGAGATCAGGCCGAGCATGGCCTGGATGAATTTGGTGGGATCTCCGAGGGGCCGGTAATGCCGCAGGGGAAATTCGAATAGATGCTCCCTGAAAAAAATCACCTGCTCGGGCTGCGATAGAACCTGAAAATCGGGATGGAGCCCCAGTTCGAGCGCGAACTCCCTGAGAACGCGGTCGCCGAATGCGTGGAAGGTGGAAATGGGGATCGAGGCGTAGCCGTAGGGGAGCAGCACGTCCACGCGTTCCGACATCTCAGCGGCCGCCTTTTCGGTGAACGTCAGGGCGAGCACTTCCTCGGGACGCGCCGCCTTGGAGGCGACCAGGTGGGCGATGCGGCGTGTAATGACCATGGTCTTTCCGGTGCCGGAGCCGGCCACGATGAGCAGGGGCCCGCCTTGATGCTCCACGGCCTCTCGCTGCGCGGAAGTCAATTCAATTTCAGGCACGGAAATGGACGCGTCGGTCGGCGGCATCGGTTTCAGTCGGCAAGATGGGGAAAATAAAACGGACGGAAAC
>JBFZEN010000043.1:0-4676 GCA_041306805.1 bacterium | reverse complement strand
CTCCTTTCCTCAGGAATAGGTGTAGTATTTATAATAGGACACGCCGCCGGTGATTGCCGTTACAGACGCGGCTGTTCTGGCTCCGCATCTGGACGGGGTCGTTCTTGTCATCCGTTCGGAGAAAACGCAGCGGGACGCCCTGTTCCGCAGCAGGGTGCTGATGCAGAACGTGAAGGCGAAAATTTTCGGCGTTCTGATCAACGGGCTCAACATCAGCCACCGGTACGGGTCCTATTATAAATACTACACCTATTCCTGAGGAAAGGAGTATTTTTAAGTGGAAGAGGCAAAAGAACAGCAGGTTTCGTTTCACGATTACGTTCGAATTCTTTACCGCGGCAGATGGATCATCATTCTCTCATTCCTGATCGTCACGGCCATTACCATATATTTCACATTCACCATGCAGTCGGTTTATGAAGCCACCGGGCTGGTCATGCTCAAGGAAGAAGGCACGCTCAAGAGACAGGTTTTTGAAATGTCCAGTTTCATGCAGCAGGAAACGCGGATCAACAACCAGGTTGAACTGCTTAAAAGCGACACGCTGGCCAAGGAACTCATCAAACGCCTGCAGGAATCACCGTTTGCCGACTCGCTCTGGATTCTCGGGAAGCGGAAAAGGGCCGAATTCGCCCTGAAGCGCAAACTGCTTGATTGGTGGCCCATGAAAAAAGATCCGTCGGCTTCCAAGGCCGATTCGGTCACCGTGGCCGATCTGGCCGAGGGGTTCCGCAAAAACGCCGTTACGGTCATTCCCAAACGCAGCACGGACATGATTGAAATGCGCGCCCAGGCCTTGAGTCCGTTCGAGGCGTCGTATGTGGTGAACACCTGGATGGAAGCATACAGGGACATGGACATCAAGGAGAGCCAGGGTGAAGTGACCGCCGTCCGCACGTTTCTGGAAGACAAACTCAAGGGTGTCCAGGAGACTCTGGTCGAATCAGAGAATGCGCTTAAAAATTACAAAGAGCAGAATAAGGTCACGGAACTGACGGCCGAAACCGAGCAGATGATCAAGCAGTCGGCCGAATTCGAATCTTTGTATCAGGCGGCCAAGACCGACCTGGAATCCAATGAAAAACGGCTTGAATACATTCAGGGCCAGCTCAGCGAAAGCCAGCGGGCCATGCTCGATGAGAAATCCAGCATGTCCAGCCCCGTCATTCAGGAGCTTCAAAAGCAGATGGCGCAGGCAATCGCAGACAGGGCCGCCTATGAACAGCAATTGAAGGGCGCGGGATACAGAACCGACAACAACCCGAAATTGACGCAGATGGAACAGCGTTTGAAAGGATTACAGGAAAGCATCATGGCCGAAACCAAGAAACTGGTTTCGAGCGGAGCCGTGGGCCTGAATCCCATGGTATTGTCGGAGTCCCTGTTGAACACGGTGATCGAAATCAAGACGGAAAACGGATCGCTGAAGGCCAAGACAGCTGCATTGGGTCAAATCGTCCAGAGATACAACAACAGCATGAATTCGCTTCCCGAAAAAACCCTGCGGCTGGCCCAGCTGCAGCGCGAGGCCCAGGTGAACAACACCATTTTCATGATGCTCCGTGAAAAGTACGAGGAAAACCGCATCGCCGAAGCCGGCCAGATCGGTTCGGTCCGCATCGTCGATAGAGCCAAGCCTCCCAAATACCCGATCAAGCCCAAAAAGAAAATGAACCTGCTTCTGGGCATACTGGTTGGGTTGGGGCTCGGCGTCGGCATGACTTTCGTAAAGGAATATCTGGACACTTCGTTAAAAACGATCGAAGACGTCGAAAGGCTCGGATTCAGCGTGCTCGGCTCCATCCCCTTCATTTCCACCACGAAGACAAGCCGGCACATGCGCAGCAAAAACGGAGAATTGCTGAGGATCGAATCGAGGCTTATCACCCACTTCGCCCCCAAATCGCCGATTTCGGAGGCCTACAGGACGCTCCGGACCAACATCCAGTACGCGCGGGTGGACCAGCGCATCAAAACCGTGCTGGTGACCAGTTCCGGCATGGGAGAGGGAAAATCCACTTCCGTCGCCAATCTGGCCATCACCTTCGCCCAAATGGGAGCGAAGACCCTTCTGGTCGATACGGACCTGCGCCGTCCCGTTCTCCACGGTATCTTCAACTATACCCGGAATGAGGGGCTGACCAACGTGCTTCTGGGGAGGTTGTCCATTGAGGAAGCGGTTAAAACCACAAAAATCGAGAATTTGAATCTGATCACCTCGGGCATTCTTCCGCCGAATCCATCGGAGCTGTTGTCTTCGCATGCCATGGAAAAATTCATCACCGATACATCAGCCAGGTATGACATCACGCTTTTCGATACGCCGCCCGTCATCGCCGTGACGGATGCGGCCATTCTGGCCACGAAACTGGATGGATGCATCCTCGTGGTGCGCTCGGGCAAAACGAACCGCGACGCCCTGCTCCGCAGCAAGGTGCTGCTCGACAACGTGAAAGCGAACGTATTCGGCATTCTTGTCAACGGCGTCAGCGTGGAAAGGGTTTACGGTTCCTATTATTACTACTATTATTCAAGCGAAGGAAAAGAGAAAAACACCTGAGACACCGGGGAGCGTTCGACCCCGCCCGGGGATTCATGTAATCCCCAAAGGGATCTCACCCAATTCAAATTCTGGACGGTCCTATCGATTCCATGCTAAAATACCTGTTTCTCTCCCTGCGTCCCAAACAGTGGACAAAGAATGTGCTGCTGTTCGCAGGGTTGATCTTTTCCAAAAATCTGTTTCACTGGCCGCTTTTGTTGAAGGCGGCGGCAGGATTCGTCCTCTTTTGCGTATTGAGCGGCGCAGGCTATCTCATCAACGACATTCTTGACCTCAGGCAAGACCGCATCCATCCGCTCAAATCCAGGCGGCCTATCGCGTCCGGACGTCTGCCGGTGTCACTGGCCCTGGCTGCGGCGCTGCTGCTGATGGCCGCCGGGCTGGCCGTCGCCTTCGCCATCGACGGTTTATTCGGTCTGGTCGCTCTGGCCTATGTGTCGATCACAATCGGATACGCCCTGTTTTTCAAGCATGTGGTCATACTCGACATGATTGTTCTCGCCACCGGCTTTGTCTTCAGGGCCGTGGCCGGCGTCGCCGTCATTCATGTCACCATTTCGTCGTGGCTGCTGGTCTGTACCATTTTTCTCGCTCTTTTTCTGACTCTGGGCAAACGGCGGCATGAACTGGTCGTTCTGGGGGCGAGAGCCGGCTCGCATCGCCCCATTCTCCAAGAATACAGCCCGTATCTGCTGGACCAGATGGTGTCGGTGGTCACGGCTTCAACACTGATGACCTACACCATGTACACCATGGCTGCGGAAACGATTGAGAAGTTCGGTACGCGCAACCTGGTATTAACCACGCCCTTTGTCCTGTTCGGTATTTTCAGGTATCTGTACCTGATGCATCAGAAAAAGCTCGGGGGAAGCCCCGAACAGATATTGTTAAAAGACGTCCCCATGGTCATCAATATTCTGCTCTATTTTATCGTGACCAGCCTGATTATTTACCTGAAATGATCCTTTTGAAGCCGGCGTTTCCGGGTTGTCTCTTGAAAATGGTCCTGTTTTTCGTTAAATTGACGTAACGGGGAGTAAAACGCGTCCGAATGGGGCCGCACGGGTGCTTCGCAGTGGGACGCCTGTTTGGATTTTATTTCACAAACCAATAAGGAAGCATTTCTCTATGCATTATCTCATCACCGGGGGAGCCGGTTTTATCGGCTCGCACTTGACCGAACACCTGCTTTCACTAAAACACCATGTCACGATCGTGGACAATCTATCCACAGGATCTTTTACCAATCTGTCCCGCGTGGCCGACCATCCCAACCTCAGGAGCATTTTCGGTTCCGTTCTTGAGACGGAACTGATCGAACCGCTGGTCAGGGAATCGGATGCCGTGTTTCACCTGGCTTCGGCGGTCGGGGTCCGCCTGATCATGGAAAAGCCCGTGGAGACCATCGAGACGACCTTTCACGGTACCGACGTCGTCCTTCGATACGCGTCCCGTTACCGTAAAAAGGTGCTGTTCACTTCGTCAAGCGAGGTGTACGGTAAAAGCGACGACGTGCCGTTCCGCGAAGACGGCGACCGTCTTGAGGGGCCGACCACACTGCACCGGTGGGCATACGCCTGCACCAAAGCGCTGGACGAATTTTTGGTTCTGGCCCATTATAAAACCTCGGGTCTTCCCGTGGCGGTGGTCCGGTTGTTCAACACCGTGGGGCCAAGGCAATCCTCCCAATACGGCATGGTCATCCCGCGTTTCGCAGAGGCGGCCCTGCTCAATCAGACGCTCAGCGTGTACGGCGACGGCCAGCAGAAACGGTGTTTCTGCCACATCGCCGATGTGGTCAGAGCCCTGGACATGGTGATGACCAAGGCCGAATGCGTCGGCAAAGTGGTCAACATCGGCAGCAATGAGGAAGTGTCCATCGCGGCGCTTGCCGAAAAAGTGATAGCCCAGGCGAAGAGCCGGGCGAAAATCCAATTTATCTCCTATGAACAAGCGTTTCCGGACGGGGGGTTCGAAGACATGAAGCGGCGGGTTCCGTCGCTGGAGCGCATCCAGGCGATGACGGGATGGTCGCCGAGCATGAAACTGAACGACATCATCAGGGACGTGCTCGACGACAGGCGTCATTATCTGGGGATGCAAAAGACCTGAG
>JBFZEN010000042.1:0-4341 GCA_041306805.1 bacterium | reverse complement strand
GCCGGATGGAACAGGCAGGATTCGTGCCGATCATACTGGTGACGGCCCTGCACGGCGAAGACGAAAGGCTGAAAGGAATCGAGGCCGGCGCAGACGACTTTATCGGGAGGCCGTTCAACCGCCTGGAGCTTCTGACCCGTATCAAATCCCTGATGCGCATCAAGCACCTGCACGATGACCTCGGACAAAAGATCGCCGAACTCGAAAAAGTCAAAGCCCAACTGGCCCGGCTTGCTGTCAAAGACGGGTTGACCGGACTGTATAATTACCAGTTCTTCAAGCACAGGCTGCAACAGGAGTTGATGCGGTCCAAACGCCAGGGCTTGCCCGTTTCGCTGCTGATGATGGACATCGACTGGTTCAAGCTGTACAACGATCATTTCGGGCACCCGCAAGGGGACCGTGTTCTCAGGCGTTTCGCCAAGCTGCTCTTCGACCATGTCCGCCAGATCGATCTGCTCGCGCGGTACGGAGGAGAGGAGTTTGCGCTGATTCTGCCCGGAACCGGCAAGGACGGAGGCGTCATCGTCGCGGAGAAACTGCGCATCCTGGTTGAAACCACCTATTTCCCGCTTTCAGAAAAACTGCCGTCCGGCAAGGTGACCATGAGTATCGGCGTGGCCTCTTATCCTCAGGACGCTCAGAACGAGGACGAACTGGTTCATCAAGCCGATCAGGCGCTGTATCGCGCCAAACGGGAAGGCCGGAACCGGACGGTCAAGGCGTTTTCGTCATGAGCCTCCTGATCAGAAAACCCGTCCGGTTCAACGGAATCTTGTTCGTCAAGCTATGGATTGCATTGCTCGCGGGCTGCATTCTGGTCGTGGCGGCGTGGTCGGCCGTCCATCGGCTGCCGTTTCAGGGAATTTTCGGTTTCGTCCTTCTTTTTTCGGCCGTTCTGCTCATCTCAACCGCCGGGGTGTCGGTTGCGGCCTCAACTTGGATTGACCGGCCGTTCATTAAACTCATGGCTTTCATCACGGAAATGGGCAGGGGCAATTTTTCTCTTCGCATTCCCGAACAAAAAAACAAACAGATGAAAAGGCTGGCCAAATTGGTGAATTATATGGCCGAAGAGATGGACCATATGCAGCAAATCAACGTCAGCCATATCATCAACGAGAAAAACAAGACAGAAAGCATTCTTCGAAACATCGCCGATGGTGTGCTGGTCACCGATTTGGAGGACCGCATTCTTGTCATCAACACCACGGCTGAAAAATGGTTCGGATTCGAGGAGAAAACGGTTCTCAACAAGCCCCTCAAGGAATGCATCCGCATCCCCAGCATGCAGATCATGCTGAGGGACGTGCGTGAGGGAAAATCACGCGCTTCGGCCGAATTCAAAACCCGCGTCCGAAATTCCGGAGCCGAGAGAATCTTTGAAGCCCACGCCGTCCAGGTTTTCGGCAAGGACAACCGCAGGATTGGGGTGGTGACCATCATCCGTGACATCACCAAGGAACGCGAGGCCGACCGCATCAAGACGGAACTGGTTTCCATGGTCGCACATGAACTCAAATCGCCGCTGACGTCCATTTACGGATTCAGCGAACTCCTTCTCGACGGCAAGGTTCAGCCCCACCAGATGAAAGAGTATGTTCAGGTCATTCAGTCCGAATCGAAACGGTTATCCGAATTCGTCAATAAATTTCTCGATCTGTCGAAGCTGGAATCGGGAAAAATGTCCGTCAAAACCGTTCCTTTCGATTTCCGTTCCGTCGTTCTTCAGGTGGCTGAATCCTTCAGGGGGCAGCTGGACCAGAAAGCCATGAGGTTGATCGTGGAAATTCCCGATCCGCTTCCGATGGCCTTCGGAGACCAGAATCTGATCGAGCAGGTATTGATCAATCTGATCAGCAATGCGGTCAAGTACAGCCCTCCGCAATCGAAGATGGGAATCGAGGTAAGCGCGCATCAAAATCAAATTCAGGTCAATATCATCGACAACGGATACGGCATTCCCAAAGAGGCGCTTCCCCATGTTTTTGAAAAATTTTACAGGGTTCCCGACATGGAGCACACAAATGAGATCGAGGGATCGGGACTCGGTTTGACTTTGGTGAAGGAAATCATCGAACGCCACGGCGGGAATATGACGGTCAGGAGCAAATTGGGCGTCGGATCGGTATTCACGTTCACGCTTCCGGTCGCCGAACTGGTTGCACAGCAGGAAAACACCTGAGGAACGATGGCCGAGACGTCCAACCATAAAAAGGTCATGCTGATTTCAACCGGGACACGGCTGGAAGAATGCCTTATGGAATTCAGTGACGAGATCCGGATTGAAAAATTCACATCGGGCGGGGATGCCATCCGGAAGCTGTCCGACTCGGATCCATCGCTGATCGTTTCGGAATTTCAGACAGGCGACATGGACGGCCGCGAGGTTTTTCTCGCCATGATCAGAGACAATCGTTACTCTAAAAAACAGCCCCTTCCCTTCATTCTTTTCTCGAACAGCGAAGAGCCGCGTTCCCGTTTCAGCGATGAACTGTTCAATCTCGGCCTGTGCGGCTGGTACATCATGCCCCGTGACGCGGCGGTATTGAGAGACATTTTCTACAACCATCTGCGGGTGCAAAACGGTTTCAGCCTGACCCGCGAATTGCAGCAGGAAGTCAAAAAATCGGAATTCCGATACCGTGATCTGCTTGAAAATGCGATTGATTTTATTTTTACGCTGGATGCAGGCGGCTGTTTTCTCTATCTGAACCACCGCTTCAACGGATTGATCCACAACGGAAGTGAAAAATGGTCCGGGAAACCGTTTTTGTCGATCATCGATCCGAAATACAGGGACTCCGCCGCAGAACAATACCATATGGCGCAGCAGGGGAGGGCCAGGGTTTTCGAGGCTAAAATCGACTGTCAGGGAGCCCATTGTCCGGTTTTGTCTTTCAGCATCACTCCAATCGTCGAACACGGAAAGATCGTGGGATCCATCGTCATCGGCAGGGACGTGGCGGAACAAAAAAAGATGGAACGCGAGATCATCGACCTGAAAAACTTCAATGAAAGCATCATTGAAAGCATGGAAGCCGGACTTCTGACCATGGACCTCGATTCGAACGTCACCTCGATCAATTTGGGCGGCCAGAAAATACTGGGCTGGAAAGCGGAGGAAATCTTCGGCAAACCGATCCGTTCGGTATTGAATCCGGCCGAGGTGGACTCGCTTCTGTCGAATCCCAACAAACCCGGAACCCCTTCCTTCAAGAGGGAAACCGAGCTGACGCTGAAATCGGGCAAATCCGTTTCGATCGGTTTCACCGTCATGGACCGCCTTGACAACCAGCGCCGGAAAGTCGGAACGATCATATCATTCAAGGACATCACACAGCTCAAGCAAATGCAGGACGAAGTCATCCGTATGGACAGGCTGGCTTCGCTCGGCGTTCTGGCTTCGGGAATCGCTCACGAAATCAAAAATCCGCTCGCAGGCATCAAAGCGCTGGCCCAGGCCTGTGAGGAAGACCTTGAGCCGGACGACTCCAGGCGCGAATATCTGGTCCGCATCACGCGCCAGGTCAACCGGCTGGACGAATTGCTCCGCACTTTTTTCACCTACGCGCGTCCGAAACCCCCGGACCGGAATCATACCCACGTTTCCGACATTCTCGGAGAAGTGCTGAACCTGGTGAACAAAAAAATGCTCACAAACAAGATTTCCTTCAGGCAGGATCTGCCCAAACCGCTTCCGCCGGTATGGGTTGATTTTCAACAGATGCAGCAGGTTTTTTTAAACCTGATTCTCAATGCCATCGATGCCATGCCGGAAGGAGGTTCCCTGCACGTGAGCGCCGCCGTGGTTCAGGGACCCGATGCCGGATTGATCCGAAAACAATTTCAAATGCCGGAAGCGCTCGACCAGCCGTTCGTGCAGACCATGATTCGGGATACCGGCATCGGTATTCCCCCCGAAACCCTGGAAACCATTTTTGACCCATTCTTCACCACCAAACCCAACGGACTCGGCCTGGGTCTCTCCATTGTCTACAGAATCATCAACGAACATGGAGGCGACCTGCACGTGCAAAGCAAGGTGGGTGCGGGCACGACTTTCACCATCACTTTACCGACAGGAGCAATTTCATGAATCAGGCCAGCGTTCTCATCATCGAAGACAACGATGACTTGGCATTCACACTGACCAAAGTGCTGAAAAAAGAAGGGTATTCGGTCCTCTCGGTCAAATCGGCGGAAGAAGGAATATCGACTTTTCAAAAAGAACTGGTGGATCTGGTTTTGCTGGACCTGAAACTTCCCAAAATGAACGGATTGGTTGCGCTTGAACATCTGAAGGAAATGGATCCTGAATCGGTCATCATCATGATGACG
>JBFZEN010000041.1:0-5901 GCA_041306805.1 bacterium | reverse complement strand
CTCGAAGACGTCCACGGTCAGCTGCATCCCCGAGTTTTCGTAAAGAAGGCGCCTCCACCGTTTCGGCGGGATTAAAACGGCGCCCGACCGGCTTTGAATGTCGATGGGTTTTCCCCGCATCGAACGGATGCGCACGAAAAACCCGGTGCCGGGTTCCTGAACTGAAAAATGAATGGGCGCGATGTTCGGAGGAACCACGATTCCGGCGTATTCGGGCTCCATGCGGGGCGGCCGGCCGGTCTTCGAAACATCAGACAGGTCCGGAGCGGAACAACCCGCGCATAAAATCAGGACTGAAGCCCGCGCACCCCATGAGAGAACTGTTTTTATTTTTTTACCGGGTATCATGCTGCTGCTCCGGTCTGCGTGAAGCGTACTTTTTGTACATCAGGTAATACCAGTAGGTGTCTCCGAAAGACGCCTGCAATTCGCGCCGCGCGGCGGCCGTGTTTCCCCGGTGCCCCCGTAAGACCTCCTGGTACGCGATGAACCGTTTGAACACGGACGGATCGAGCCATGTTTTCAGCCTGCCGGGATCGAGTTTGCGTTCGAGCGCCGTCTGAAGAAGCAGGGCTTCCTGCACGTGCACGGGAATCTGGGGATAGGCCAGCCCGTAGAAATACATCATGCCCTTTCTGACCATGTTCAGGTCGCCAGCCAGCAGAAAATGGGCGACCAGATATTCGAACGCCATCCTGTTCTTCCGGTTCCGCCCCAGCAGAATTTCGAACTGGCGCTTCGAGGGTTCTCCGAGGGTGATATCGTCGCGCGACGGCATGCACGATGCGGCGCGCATCAGCATTTCGTTCTGGGCGAGATCCTCCGGATTTTCGTTCAGATGCATGAGCTTCCGCGCCGTGTCGCCCTGAAACGGGACGTTCTTCAGGTTCTCGAGAAAGCGGCCGGCCGCCCCCGGGTTGCCTTTCAGCATATAGATCGCGCCGAGGCGCATTAAAATATCCGCTGTGGCGCCCTTCTGTTCGAAGGCCTCGTGCGTCCAGTGCTGCGCTTCGCTGATCAGACCCAGTTTCCAGTACAGGTTGCCCGCTTCCTCGGGAAAGGCCGAACACCATTCCATGTTCATCAACAGTCCGTCGGGTCCGTAGGGCTGGGGATAGGCGAACATCTTGTCGAGAAGACGGCCTGTTTCAAAAAGGGCCAGATTGGTCTGGAAGGTGATCAGGGGATTGGCGCTCCGGCAGCGCCGGGACGATTCAAGCGCATCCGGCCAGCGTTCCTTCCTCACGGACCGGTTCAGGCTCGAAACCGACCGCACCGTCTCATCCAAAGTGGCCCGCGAAACGGTAAAAACCGCCCCCGACAGGAGCAGGGCCCAGACCGCCGGTTTCCACACCCGGACGCGGCCTTTTGGGGCTGCGGCTGTTTTTTTGGCGGAAGGAGATTTCATGAAGGCGCCGCAACCCTGGACGATGATGTAGAACGCGGGAATGCCGTATCCGATGAAGCGGATCCTGAACGGATTCTCAAACGGAAGGTTGTGCACGAAGGCCTGCCTGAGTGGAACGAGGAATACCGAAGCGCAGGCCGCGGCGGGCAGAATTCCCGATGCGGCCAGAAGGATGATTCCGCTGATGATCCGTTTGCCGGGCAGAATATCATAAAATCCCAGGAGAACGGCGAAGAAATAAAAGGCGCCGCCCGTGAACCAGTACAGCAAAACCATGGCTGCAAGACCCGCCAGCATCCTTGCGGCCTGCGCTTTGAATGACTGAGCCTTGGGTGCCCGTTCGATGAACGCGATCAGCGCGGCAAGATTGACGGCCAGGGCCAGGCAGACGCTCAAGCGAAAGACGGTCGAGCCGTGCAGAACGAGCAGGAAGGCGGCCGGGATCAGGTGGATCGTGCGGATCGGCCGGTCCGTAAAAATCGTCCGCATCCATCTCCGCGTCAGCGAAGCGACGGTCCAGAAACAGAGAACAAGGCACAGCGCACCCGCCCAATCGGAGAACCAGAACTGCTGCAGCAGGGACGAGAACCAGTCCACGAGTCCGCCGGGGATCTGGAGATTTTCCTTCAGAAAGCGGAAACCCTTGAAAAAGACCTGCGGCTGCTCTTCGAGGACCAGTGCGGGCCGGATCTGAAAAAGAAGGATGAAGAAACAGGCGAGAAAGAAAAGACCTTCCTGAATCGGAATACCCGCCCGTCTGCCTTCGAAAATGGGATTGAGCCGTTTCATCCTGGATTATTCAAATTCCAATAAAATATTATTTAAGTTATGAAAATTTGTAATGTGAAGTCAAGCAGAAAATGATTCGAACCCGGTTCTCACTTTTTCAACCTGAACTTCGTCGCCTTGGCCGTGACAAAACCGGCGGTAAAACCTATTCCGACAAGCAGAATGATGGCCGCCAGCTGCGGAATCCGGACCATCCAGACCAGAAACCTGAATGTGAACAGCTGGGCGTTTTGTATCATGAGTATCGTCAGCAAAACGAGAAAAGCCACCATGACAAAAATGCTGAATTTGGACATAATCCCTCCCCTTCTCAAATTGGACGATTTCATTGTACGGCCAGGGTGAATTTAACCTTTTAAATTCAAAAAAACAAATAATTTCAAGCAGACAGCAATAAATGGATACTTAATGCAAGTTATTATTTATTCTATTTCTGGTCCGCCGCACAGGATCCGGCATCTGATCGAAGGACTTGAAATCATGTCTCCACAAAAACAGATCTCATTCAAATCCATTTTTGTCTTCGCTGGTAAAGTCCCGTTGTCTCATTGTCTTCTTGCATTTTCACGCTTCACGCTTTACGCTTCACGCTTCACGCTTTACGCTTTACGCTTCACGCTTCACAACCCTAATTTTCCTTGCAACTTTCCGTGATTTTCAGTATGCTGGATTCATGGCTGAAAAGCATTACATGGAACAAAAACGTCACGCCGAACAGCATCTCATCCCCTATCTCGAAGACCGCTGCCCCGGCTTCAGCCGGTTCAGGGTCCTTGAAATAGGCTGCGCGGAGGGCGGTTTTTTGTCCGCCTTGCGGGAAAAAGGAATGCGCGCCGTGGGCCTGGAACTTTCGCCCGGCCGCGCGGCATTGGCCCTGTCCCTCGATCCCGGGCTGGATGTCCGTGTCGGCGACGCCGCCGCTCCCTCCGCGTGCGGGCGCCCCGGCGGTCCTTTTGATCTGGTGGTCATGCGCGATGTCATCGAGCACGTTCCGGACCGCCCGGGCCTGTTCAGAAATATGCGCCTGTTTTTAAAAAAGGGCGGTTATGCTTACATCACGTTCCCGCCCCGGTTTTCCCCCTTCGCCGGACACCATCAGAACGGCCGGTCCGTCCTGAAACACGTCCCCTATCTGCACATGCTGCCCGCGCCTTTGTTGCGTTTTCTCGGTGGAATGATGAAAGAACACCCCCACATCATCGAGGGCGCGGTGGCCAATTTTAAAACCGGATTGAGCGTCGCGGGTTTTGAGCGCTGCTGCAGAAAACACGGTTTCGATTTCATCAACAAGGATTTTTTCCTGATTCGTCCCGTATATCAGGTCCGTTTCGGAATCCGCCCCGTCCGCATCCCGGACATCCCCTTCATCCGCGAAACGATCGCCACAGGATGCGAATGCCTTGTAAAAAAATCGGAGGTTTGAAATTTTCATATGGACGATGCGCGATTGCTGGACCCGGGGCTTCCGGTTGCCCGTGGAAGCAATCTTCAAATCCGCCGATTTTCCAATCTTCCAATTTAAATAAAATCGCTTGACTTTTAATCGGTTGCATCTTACATTAGTTGCATATAACAACTAATATAAGGAGGTTCGGATGAATCCGGACCAAATCATGATTTTCCGTAAAAAGCTCAGGGAGATCGAAAGGGCCGTCGGTCTGGGCGACAAGAACGAAGCCGTCTGCTGCGGGGTGACCCTGGCCCAGTGCCATGCGCTGCTCGAAATCGGCTCGGCGGGCGAATTGAGCATCAAGGAACTCGCGGCCCTGCTGGGTCTCGACAAGAGCACGCTCAGCAGGACGGTGGACAGCCTCGTGGAAGGGGGGTTGGCCGAAAGATCCCCCGGCCCGAAAGACAGGCGTTTCATCTCGATCCGCCTGGCGCCGAAAGGCAAGACCGTGTACCGCCGCATCCACACGACGTGGAACCGCATCTGCTCCGACATGTTCAGGCGCATACCCGCAAAAAAGCACGCCCTGATCATCGAAGCCGCGGGCCTCATCGCCGAAACGCTGACGCGCTGCACCTTCGGATTCCGGAATTCCACGGGCTGCCGAAAATGAAATGCAGGGAAGACCGATGAAAAAGGGCTGTTCTCTTCCTGCAACCCCGGGTTTTCGCAAGACGGATAGCCGGATCGGCCCGGGGGGAGCCGTCCGCGGCACAAGCAGCCGGTTGTGCCTATGCGACGTGTTCGGACGCTGGAAAGCCCGATGGGGAATAGGGAGGAAAAATTACTCCGTCGATCCTGGATTGGTCCGGATCGGTTCGCCCGGCCGGCTCTCTCCCGTTCTCGTCACGGCCAATTATAAGATGACTTTCGACCTGCTGAGAAAGGAACTCGGAGGGCTCGACGCCTGGATTCTCGTTCTGGACACGCGCGGCATCAACGTCTGGTGCGCGGCCGGCAAGGGCACCTTCGGGACGGAGGAACTGGCCGCCCGGATTCGAAGCGTCCGCCTGTCGCAGCGGGTGCAGAAACGGGTTCTGATCGTTCCCCAGCTCGGCGCCCCCGGCATCGCCGCGCATGAGATCGCGAAAAGAACGGGATTCCGCGTCGTCTACGGCCCGGTTGATGCGAAGGACATAAAAAGGTTTTTGGAACCCGGCATGACGGCCACGCCCGGGATGAGAAAAGTCCGGTTCGGTTTGAAGGAAAGGCTCGTGCTGATTCCCATGGAAGTCGTGCCGGCCCTGAAATTCATCCCCCTGGTTCTCGGAATTCTCGTTCTTCTCAGACTGCCGGGCGGCCAGGCGTTCGGATCAGGCCTATGGAACGATATGCTGCCCTTTCTCGGGGCCATCGCCGCGGGTTCTGTTGTTTTTCAAATGGTCATGCCATGGATTCCCGGGCGATCGTTCGCATTGAAAGGATGGTTCCTCGGCCTTGCCTGGGCCGTTGCATCCGTGTTTATATTTCATGGAGAAACATGGCCGTCGATTTCCAATCTGTTGATTCTTCCCATTCTGACAAGCTTCATCGCCCTCAATTTCACCGGTGCGACGACATTCACGTCGTTGTCGGGTGTTCAAAAGGAAATGCGGTTTGCCGTCCCCCTGATGCTGGCGGCCGCGGCCGCAGGCGCATTGGCAAGAATGGCTTCTTATTTTTAATCGGGATGATTCACGAACTCTTTTTGAGGGATGGAATGACGGAATTGAAATATTTGAAAAACGTGGCTACGCTGCGCCTTGATTCGAGCCGGTGCTCAGGATGCGGCATGTGCTGCCAGGTCTGCCCCCATGCCGTGTTCGCCCTGAAAAACCGAAAGGCCTTCATCGTCGACAGGGACCTCTGCATGGAATGCGGGGCGTGCGCCATGAACTGCCCCAAAGGAGCCATTTCCGTCCGTGCGGGGGTCGGATGCGCCGCGGCGCTGATTCAGGGAAAATTGAGGGGAACAGAACCGACATGCGGGTGCGGAGGTGACCAGGGAGCGTGCTGCGGATGACAATTTCAGGGAATCGGGATTCGGAGACCGGGAAAAATAAATTGGTGTGTTAAAATAAAGGTGGACGGTTAAAGATTATTGGTTCTGGGTTCCGGGTCATTGGGATCTGATTTTTAATCTCCAATCTTTTATTTTTGGCTCCTCATGCGAATCTGTGCATAAGGAGAGACAGATAAAGTATTGAAAAGCATGGGAAATACCTGTAACTTGTAGAGTGGCAAAACTCAAACCAAGTCGCAGGACCTCCCATGC
>JBFZEN010000040.1:0-4326 GCA_041306805.1 bacterium | reverse complement strand
TGGGCGGTATCAAAACCCTCTCGGTGGACGCCCGCATCGTGGCGGCGACCAATAAAATCCTCGAAAAGGAAGTCGAGGCCGGCCGCTTCAGGCCCGACCTGTTTTACAGGTTGAACGTGGTTCGCATCGACATCCCTCCGCTTCGTGAAAGGCCCGACGACATCCTGCCGCTGGCCGAACATTTCCGCGCGGGGTTCAACCGCATCATGAAAAAAAATGTCGAACGGATTCATCCCGACGCGGCGCTGCAGCTCAGGCGGCACGCCTGGCCGGGCAACGTCCGCGAGCTGGAGAACGCGATCGAGCGGGCCATGGTTCTTGCCGCGGGAAGCGAAATCACCGCCGACCTTCTGCCGGTTTCGCGACAGGAACCGCGGGCCGGTTTTATCGGTGCCGGCGCCACGCTCGAAGACGCGGTTCTGCAGTTCAAAAAAAAGTTCATCAGGAAAACGCTCGAGTCCACGGGATGGAACCAGTCGAAGGCCGCGCAGGTGCTCGCCATCCAGCGGACGTACTTAAGCAGGCTGGTGAAGGAATTGGAATTGCATGCCGGATCAGTGAAGGGTTCATCTTCATGAACCGATTCAATTTCGCCCCTCTGCAGCACGGATGCATCGTCCATCCGTCTTTGCTCATATTATGATTCAGTATACAGCCTGTCTGGTTTATTATAACTTCTTCCCCGTCATTTAAAATACCGCGTCGAATCATCCTTCTGCCACAGCCGGCTTAAATCGCTGATTATCAGCCTGTTTCCGGGACAAGAAAACAATGGATGGATTTCATGCGCTTCTGGATCATGGTTTGCCTGTGCTGTGGGTAGACGCATTGAGGAACCTGAACGCGTCCGGACAATGGAAGCAAAAACCAAAAGGAGAATGCCATGAGAAAATCGATCATTCGAATCACCGTCGTCATGCTGGCGCTCGCGGCCGGAACCGGCGTGCGGCCGGCCTTTTGCCAATCCGGATCGCAGGACAAGCCGCCCGCTTTCAGGCAGCGGAATCTGGCGGGGCCGCGTCTGGGATTCACCTATGTCCCCGGCAAAGGCGAGTTGGTCAATGAAATGCGCGAAAACGACCTGGGTCCGGTTCTCAGCCAATTCGGCTGGCATTTCGAATACCAGGTGGTTCCCGAGCAGGAAGGGCCGTCCTTCGTGGTGGAACTGGTTCCGCTCATCGCCGGCGTGGAATACGGCATGTTGATTCCAAGCGCATCGCTTGCCATGGGCATACGGTTTCCTGGCGGGTTTGAATTCGGACTGGGGCCGAACGTGATGGCCGGACGGGACGAGGTCCATACGTCGCTGATCATCGCCCTCGGTAAAAGTTACAACTACGGCGGCGTGAGCATTCCGGTCAACCTGGCGTGCGCCACCAGTCCCAAGGGAAACCGGTTCTCGATCATTTTCGGTTATGCGATTACCAAATCGGTCAAGCATGAAGATCGGTAGGTTTTTCAGGCGTATGCAAAACGTTTGTCCGACAAAGGAGATTGCATATGAAACGGATTCCTGGTTTGCGGATGGTGCTTTTGGCGGGATTCTTTTCACCCGCGGTTTTATCGGCCCAGTCCTTCTGGCTCAGCCAACCCGGCAAGGCGCATGTGACTCTTGAGTATCTACGACCCGATTTCAAGGCCGACCACGATGGTTTGCGGGCGTTCGCGGCGTTTTTATAGATGAGATATCCGATCGGCAGGAGAACGTCTCTGGTGGCTGAAATTCCATATTCCTATTGTCGCTGTTCATATTCGTATGACTTCGGTTACGGCTCTTACTCCGTTGAAGAGACCGAAAAAACGGCGGGCAATCCGTATGTCGGCCTGGAAATGGGAGGCAAGGAAGAGCGGATTTACACCGAGCTGGGGGTGCGCCTGCCGTTGACTCCTTATGAGAAATGGAACGCCAACCTTCTGGGCTGTCTGATCGATTTTACACGTGCGGATGCTTTTGTGTCGGACTGGCTGCCCGTATCGGCTATGCTGAACCTGAGGGAGAACGCCCGTTCCGGTCTGGCATACCGGCTGCGGGCGGGACCTGTTCTCTTGTTTTACACGGGGGAAAACAATTACAACGATCAATTCGAATGGTGGTTGAACTACAGCGCGCAAATCGGATTTGAAACGGACCGTTTCCTGATCCGGGCCAGCATCGCCGGCCGTCTGAACGCCTCCATGGAAGGTGCGGCCATGGGTGAAAGGACGATGCACCACCTCGGCATTTCGGCCGCGCTGCATTTGGGCGGCTTGTGGCCCGGCGTCTACGCGGTCCGGGCGCTTGATGCGGACATGCAGGAATTTATCCGAAGCGTGGTGGGGTTGAATCTGAGCGTTGAATTGGATTGAGAACGAAAAACCAAATGAAAGGAGAAGGGTATGCGGAAAAAAATTCTCAACAGAGTGCTTTGGCCGCTGCTCCTTTTCATGCGGATTTACGGCGATACGCATTCCGGTGAAACGGACCCCGCTCTCCGGCGGCGTTCGGCCAGTGTTTTCCCCATTCTCATGTACAACTCCGACATCGGGACCGGATTCGGGGGAAAGGGCGCGGTGCGGAACGCGCTGGGCCGGAGCGAATCAATCGACGTGATGCTTTTTGGAAGCAGCAAGGGCGAGCAGAACTACACGTTCTTTTTTTCCATGCCCGATTTCGAACTGCGGCAGGGAAAACCATACGCCCTGGCGCTGGACCTGAACCTCAGCTTCGAAAAATTGCTGAAGAGCAATTTCTTCGGCATCGGGAACGGCACGCGCGACAATGAATTCCAGTTCCCCAAGGAACAGAACAAGGCGGAATGCGTGCTCAGCCGCGCCTTTCGGTCCATATGGATAGGCGAGGCCGGCTACCGGTTCACCACGTACAGCGCCTACGGTTACGATCCATCATGGGGAATGCTGAATTCTTCCGTTCCGGGAGCCGGAGAATCCGTGGGTTCGTCCGTATTCGCGGGCCTGCGCTTCGACACGCGCGACAGCCAGATCAACCCGCATCTTGGCGTCCGTTTGTACGGGACGGCGGAGTTTTCCCTGCCCTCCCTCGGCAGCGACTGGAATTACCGGAAATACCGGATGGAGGCCGGCGGTTACGCCCCCCTCCTTGGAAACCATGTCGCCGCGGCGCGCCTGTGGATTCAGCACGTGTCCGGGGATGCGCCCTACTTCGAATTGAGCAAGGTGGGCGACAGCTGGACGGGGCGGGGGTACAAATCCGGCCGGTTTCTCGACAGGGCCATGGCTCTGGCCTCGCTGGAATACCGCTTTCCTTTGTACCGGAAACTCGGTGGGGTGGCTTTCATCGACGCCGGAAGGGTTGCGCCCGGGATGAAGGAAATACGCCTGTCCGGCTGGCACACGGATTGGGGACTGGGACTGCGTTATTATCTTGCGGATTTCGTCGTGCGATTGGACGTCGGGAACAGCGCCGAGGGAACGCGGCTGTTCTTCATGTTCGGGCAGGTGTTCTGATACGGCCGCTCGCGGAGCAGCCCGGGGAATTGCATGATGCATTGTTCCATTCATAAAAAGGAGGAGGAAAAAATGAAACGGTTATTTAAAACGGCGGCGGTCATCCTGTGCGCGACGGCCATGGCCGCGGTTCCGGCCTTTTCAAGGCTCGACACGCTCACCGTCATCCACGTGAATGACAGCCACACGAACCTGGCGCCCTACGGCGCCCGGCAGCTGGGCGGCATCGCGCGCGCCGCCAGCGTCATCGGCCGGTGGAAGATGACCAGCCCCAATCCCGTTCTGGTCCACGTCGGCGACTTCCAGGTCGGGACGCTGATGTTCAACACGACATTCGGCGTGGCCGAACTGCAGATACTCAACCGGCTCGGATTTGACGCGCTGTGCCTGGGAAACCACGAGTTCGATATGGGACCCAAACAGCTCGGCGGCATACTGGCCATGGCCCAGCTCAACCCCGGCTTCGACCTGCTCTGCACAAACGCGCTGGGGCTCGATTCCGTACCCGAGCTCAAATCTTTCCTGAAACCCTATTCAATCGAGCAGAGGGGGGGCCTCAAAATCGGGCTTTTCGGATTCATAACACCGGACGCGAACGTGGAAAGCAGCCCGGCCCCCGTCGTTCTCGACACGGCTTTTACGGCCATGGCCCTCGGGCGCGCGGCCGAATTGCGGGTCATGGGCTGCAACATCGTGCTGATGCTGAGCCATCTCGGCCTCGACAAGGACAAAAAAATCGCAGCCTCGCTCACAGGCATCGATGCCATCATCGGCGGCCACAGCCACGACGCGCTTTCGAGCGTGGTCATGGTCAATGGAATTCCCATCGTTCAGGCGGGGGCATTCTACACCTATGCCGGA
>JBFZEN010000039.1:0-3144 GCA_041306805.1 bacterium | reverse complement strand
TCTTCTAATCTTCTAATCTTCTAATCTTCTAATCTTCTAATCTTCTAATCTTCTAATCTTCTAATCTTTAAATTTCCAACTTTCTGTCTTTCCATTCCACCTTTTTTGAAAACAGCATCACGCCGGCGAAAAACAGGGTGTACGCGATGAAACAGGCCTGGAACGGAACCAGACACCACAGCAGGTCTTTCCGGTGCAGACGGATGCACGCCGCCCCCAGCACCAGCGCATTCAAGGCGCAGGCAAAGAGAAATTGGGCCGCGGCCCCGGCGGACTGGCCGCATGCGGCCGAGAGCACGACGCTTGCGTTCATGAGAAACGCCGCCGACATGAGAAGCCACGAGACCATGCCCCTGTCTTTGCCTCCCAGCGCCCATCGTTTCCGCTGGCGGTAAAAATCGCCGATCGTGCGCACTGGCCGGGTATAGGCCATCGCGTCACTGTCGAGGGACAGGCGCGCCCGCGTTCCCGGAATTTGCATGACCTTGCGGAACAGGGCGAAGTCTTCGGTCATGTGCGGCCCCGCGTTCTCGAATCCGCCCGCCTTTCCGTAAATTTCCCGGTCAATGCCCATGTTGTTTCCGAACACGCTGATGGGGCGGCCCCAATTCGCCCAGGCCGCTCCCGCCGCGGCGAACAGCATCCAATCGAGCGACTGGAGCCGCGCATTCAGGGACAATTCCCCGCGCCTGGCCAGGACGAGGAATCCCCCGGCGACCACGACGGAACCCGAAAGGGCCTGCAGCATGGCCCGCACCCAGCCGGGGGACACTTCGCAGTCCGCGTCCGTGATCAAAATGAATTTGCCTTTGGCCGCGGCGGCGCCTGCCGCCAGGGCCGCGGAATAGCCCGTGGCCTGCCCCGGTATGAGCCCGATGGACACCGCCTTCGCATGGGGAACATCGGACGCGAACCGTTTCATGAGGGCTTCGGTGCCGTCTTCCGAGTGGTCGTTGACAAGAATGATGTCGAGCTGATCGGCGGGATAGTCGAGAAAACGCAATTTTTCAAGGCAATGGGGAAGCGCCTTTTCCTCGTTCCGGGCGGGAACGACAATGGAGACGAGGGGCAAATCCGCATCCGGAAGACGCGGATGAGGATCCTGCCGGCGCTGCAAGCCGACAAAAGTCATGACAGCCATGACGGTGAAAAACAGGGCTGAGATGAACATCATGACCAATAGGAATTGCCCCAGAGAAAAGGACATGGTCGTACTCCATCCGGTGTCCGTGGATGGAATAAAGTAAATCAATCAGATGAAAAGAAACAAGCGATTTTTTTGACCCGGTTTATCGTATAAAAAGGTGCGACGCACTTTGAGCAGTAGCGGAAAGTTGATACACATCTGCTGAAAGTGCGTCGCACCTTCAAATTCCGCGGAGAAGCGGTTCCTCTAAATCTTCAGCACCCCATTTTCGACGAGAACCTTGCCGTCCACGGTCAAGGTGTATCCGTTCAGGTGAAAATCGATGCCGAAATTGATGCTGTTTTCGCCGCTAAAATACGAATTACCCCCTATGCCCGCCGTAATGGCGCCGGAGGACATATACGCCGTCATGCTGCTGCCCGCGGGAATGCGGACGTTGGGATTCGTGCCGATGTCCACGTAACCCATCATTTCCTTTCCCGCACCGGCCAGCCCATACATCTCAAGGAGTTTCTCTCCACCGGTTCCACCGTACATTGACACCACCTTGCCCTGTTCAAAGGTAAGCGACATCCCGGTGATTTCCCGGCCCTGATAGAAATTCCTTTCCACGACCACCTTGCCTTTTGCTGTTCCGGGAACAGGCGTGACAATGACCTCGCCTGCAGGAAGCCAGACTGCGGGCTGCGCTTTTTTCTTCGGGTCGGCCGGCGGAATGACGCCGTCGCTCGAAATGACCGTCCTTCCCTTTATTCCGAACGTGAGATCGGTTCCGTTGGCGTGCGTGATTCGGATTTCCCGCCCTGCCGCGAACGCATTTTTGACGGCCTCGCAATTGGCCTTCAGTTCCGCATAATCCACATTCACGCCGTTCCAGAAGAGCTTCGACAGCGTATCAAGGGACATGTGGTACAATTTGGCCCTTTCGGCCGAGGGATAAAGGCCGTTGCCCAGGTTGACGGTGCGGATCCGCCGTTTTTCAATCAGCGCTTGTATCTGAGACACCGATTGTCTCCAGGCTTCAATTCTCTTGAGCGGGATGTCGGCGAACAAATCCATCTTTTCATTGTAGTCCGCCCAAATGACCGTGTTGATCGTCCCGATTATTTTTTCATTCAGCACCGGTTTCTGAATATCCCATTTTTCCGGAACGTCCGCGAAAAGCCTGTGGTTCATCCTGTCGCTCCCCACCGTGACCAGGGGAAAGGCCCCGACCTTGCGCACGTGCACCGCGATGTTCTCCAGGAGCTCGAATTCCTTAACGCCTCCATTCACCCAGACGCAGTCCCCTTCTTTGACCTGGGCGCACTGGTTCACCAGCCTGTCGGCCAGGGCCTCGTAATCTACCGCCGTATTGGGTTGAGTTTTGGTGCACACATTCAACAGAAGTACGGACAGCACCATAGCCGGAAAAAGAAATAAAATCCCGGCTTTCTTTTCTCTTCCCATGTCTTCCCCCTTTCCGAGATCCTTGCGGATCATTGTTGGTTGTTTGAATCCGCTTCTCCGCGGGGTTATTTCGTCAATACCATTTTTTTCACTGTCTGGTATTCCCCCATCCGGATCCGGTAGAAATAAACGCCGGGCGGAAGATCCGATGCGTCGAACCGGACCGCATGCTCCCCAACGGAATATCCCGCATCCGCCAGAGTGGACACCTCCCTGCCCCTCACGTCGAACACCTTCAGCACCACCCGGCCCGGTTCCGCCACGCTGAACCGGATCGTGGTCGAGGGGTTAAATGGATTGGGCGTATTCTGGTACAAATGAAATTCGTGCGGAGCATCGGGAGGCCGGCCCGCCACGCCCGTGTTCACGGCCAAAGTGAGTTCCCCCAAGGTCTCCGCCGCCTCCCACAGGGCGCCGGGAGGCCACATGCCCGCGGTGTTGAAATCGATCCTGTACAGCGCGCCGGGGTCGCTGACCGATGCGGCAAACCCGATGGTGGATCCCGGCGCAGCGGGGAGGTCCAACCGCGCCTCGTACTGCACGTGCCC
>JBFZEN010000038.1:0-5621 GCA_041306805.1 bacterium | reverse complement strand
GCCGGCGAAGGGGGCTACAGGCCTCCGTTGGACTCGAAGAAAAGCCTTCTGAATCCCATGGACTACATCATCTTCGGCCTGCATACCGGCGACGTACGCGTTCTGGAATCGGATTCGTCATTCTGCATCGTGAATGTGACTGGAACCAACAAAATCGACCTGGAACCGTTCGAGAAAATGAAGGCGAACATCGTCAAGAGCCTTGAAAACCAGAACATGGACGCGAGCCTGGAGGAATACGACGCCGCCAAAAACGCGGCTGTCGACGAAAAAAGCCTGCAATGGAACCAGGACGCCCTGAACATGCTCGTGCGATGGTCCAGTGACCCCGATTTCTACAAGGGGGGTTATAGGGACACGCTGCAGAAAGCAATCACGAACGGCAAAAACCCCGTTGTTCTGAAATATTCCAATGGCGAAGTCGATTTCAGGGAAACGCTCCGCCTGCTCGACAATGTGCTGATTCCGAAGTCGGCGATCCGCATTTCGAAAAAGAACCTCCAAAATTTTCTGGTGGAGGCCATGCGCACCGATTATGTGGTGAAAAAGGCCGAAGCGCTTGACCTGAAAAAGGATTTGTTCGATCCCAATACGGACAATCCGGTCATGAGAGGCTGGATCCTGCGGCTATACAACGAGTCCGTAATCGAAACGCAGGTTCCTAAGCCCACTGAAGAAAACCTGCGTCAATTTTATGAGGACAACAAGAACACGTTTTACTACCAGCTGGCCAAAGTGAACATCTACGCCCTGATCTATTCCGACAAGGCAAAGGCCGCCGAAATCTTGACGAAGATCCGTCGGGGCGCCACCTTCGCTCAGGTGAGCCACAGCTGGGACGTCAAAACATTCATCAGGGACCGTGACGGCAGAATCAAACCGTATTTGAGCGACGAGAAAGAGCCCTTTTTGGGCAAAGCCGCCTTCAGGCTGGAAGAATCCCAGGTGGACGGGGTAATTGAATATCTGGGTCCCGGCGGAACAAAACAGTACGCCATCATTCAATGCACCAACAAAAGACCCGAAAAGCAGCTTACGTACGACGACGTTCGGAATTCCATTGCGGAGGATTTCAGGGAATACCACCTTCGGAAATTGCAGGAGAACGCGGCCAAGGACCTCAGGAAGCAATACGGGGCCAAAATCCGCCACAGCGTCCTGTCACGCCTGATTGCCTCCGCCAAACCTTGATGCGCTTTCAAACCGTCCCGTTCTCAGCATGATGAACAACGCCAGATCGGCTTGCCTGAATTTAGCGCTGCTCTCCGCCACGGTGGTCTGTTTCGAAATTCTTTCGACGCGCATCTCATCGGTCGTTTTCGTCAACAATTACGCCTTCATCATCCTTTCGCTGGCCGTGCTCGGCCTTGGAACCGGAGGGATTTTCTCCTATTACCGGATCAAGGCGGCGGACCCTCAGGGTGCCTTCAAGACGGCCGCCGCATGCCTGACCGGCATGGGGATCTCCCTGGCCGCGTTCATCGTCGGCACGATCCGGCTGGCCATTACCAGTCCGTTCATCTATTTCCCCCTACTTTTTATCCCCTTCTTTTTTGCGGGAATGATCTATTCCCTTTTCTTTAAAACCTTTGCGGAAAGGGGATTCCAATTATATGCGGCGGATCTCGCCGGGGCCGCGCTGGGGTCGGGCGCGTCGCTGGGTATCTTTCACGCATTCAATGCGCCCAATGCCGTCTTGTTTTTATCGCTTTGCCCCTTCGTTTCCGCGCTCAGCCTAGCGCGAAAAAGGCTCAATTGGGTGAAAGCGGCCGCTTGCGGCTCGGCACTCCTCTTGTCCGCGGCGGCTCTCGTGATTTTCGGGCACCGGCCCATGATCGGTGAGGTGCCGATCGGGCGTTTCGAGGAAAAGGATTTTTACCAGGTCTACCCGGACCTCGACCGCATCGGGTATAAAGTCGTCGACAGCCGCTGGAGCCTCTACGGCCGCTCGGACCTCGTGGAATACGGCAACCAGAACGTGGTGAAACAGCTTTTCGTCGACGGCGCGGCCGGTACGCCGATGTACCGGTTCAGCGGGGACAGGCAGAATCCGGATCCCGTTCTGGTCGGAGCCCTGATGGCCCAGTCCACCGCCGTGCCCTTCATGTTTTTAAGGGACCACGAAAGGAACTCCATGCTGGTCATCGGACCGGGCGGCGGAAAGGAGGTACTGATCGGTCTGCTTTCGGGCGTCGACCGCATCACCGGGGTGGAGGTTAATCCCGACTTCGTCGGCATTGTCAAGAAGTACAGCAGCTTCAACGGGGGAATCTATACGGATTTCCCGGATATCCAGATTCAGGTGAAGGAGGGGCGTCATTACATCAAAAAGACGGACCAAAGGTACGATTTGATCGTAATGGCCCTGCCTTCCACCGAACAATTGCAGAACATCGACCATATGGCCATGAGTGAAAATTACCTGCTCACTGTAGAAGCGATTCAGGATTACCTGAAAATACTGACTTCAGAGGGACGGTTGATTTTTACGGTCCACAACCGATGGGAATTGACGCGTCTCGTCGTGACCGCGCTTTCGGCTTTCAACAAAACGGGAGTCGGCAATCTGGAAGCGCTGGATCATTTCGTGATTCTGGCGCAAAACGATGCCCCGACGATAGTCATCAAGAAGAACGCTTTTTCACGCGGTGAGGTCGCTTATATCAGAAACGTGGCCCACAGCCTGCCTCAGGGTCTCCCTTCCGTCACTTATCTGCCTTTTCATTGGGAGGAGGTCCACGACACGGCTGAAAACAGGCTGCTGAAAATCGTCAAAGACGGCCGGGTGCCTCTGAAGCAATACATCGATCAAAATCGGTATGATATTTCGCCGGTGCACGACGACAGCCCCTATTTTTACAAGGCGACCAGAGGCGTGCCGACAGGTCACCTGCGGCTTTTGACGGTGGTCGCCGTTCTCTGTTTGACGGCCATCACAGCGCCTTTCTCACGGATGAGAAAAGAGGTGGGCGGGAAGAGGGAAAAATCATTGGGTTATCTGCTGATGGTATTTGTTTCAATAGGCGCCGGTTTCATGATTTTGGAGGTTGCTCTTTTCCAAAAACTGGTTCTTTATCTGGGATCCCCCACCATTTCCCTTTCGATGCTTCTCGGTTCCCTGCTGGTCGGGATGGGAACCGGCAGTTATTTCGGCGGCGGAATATGCAGAGGCGACACCAGGAAACGTCTCGGGGTGGTCAGTTTGTCGATCGTGGGCGCCGGAGCGATTTCATTCCTGCTGGTTCCGCAGATTCTGAACGGGTTGTCGGGATTCAGCCAGGCAGTCCGTTCTGTCGCCTGTTTCCTCCTGATCGTTCCTTTCGGCTTTCTGCTCGGCATCCCTTTCCCTTCCGCCGTTTATGTGCTGCAGCAGAACCGGATGGAAAAGGTCATCCCCTGGATGTACGGGATCAACGGCATCATGTCCGTACTGGGCTCGGTGCTTGCCGTCGTCGTTTCGATGCGTTACGGCTTCACAGCCGCATTTTTCCTTGGTTTAAGCATATACCTCGCGGTCTTTGTAATCGTCCGCACTCTTGGAACCGCCGACCCTGTCTGATTCACTTTATCAGGATGGCCCGGGGTTTCATAGCTCCGGGCCATTCTGATGGATCAAAAATTACCGATCCTTCCTGCTAAAAAAAATCTACTTCCTCCCCGCGACCGTCACGTTCCCGTTCACGGCCGAAAGCTGAATGGTGCCTTCGCCCGAGCCGAGCACTCCCGAAACCGCGGTCCGGGACGACTTCAAATCGCCCACCGTCAGATTTGAAACGGATACGGTCCCGTTCGACACCTTCGCCTCAAGCCGGGCGGACGTCGTATCGGGAACGGACAGAGACACGTTCCCGTTCACCGTATTCAGCGAGCACCGACCCCCGACGGGCAGCCGGACATCGCAGGTGATCTGGCCGTTCACCAGCCCGACCGTGCAATCGCCGGACAGGCGTGCGCAGCGGATATTTCCGTTCACCTGCGAGATCCCGACCGAATCGGAGATTGCGCTGATTTCCACTTCGCCGTTCGTCGATTCCACGGCGATGCGGATCCCCCGGGGCAGGCGCACCCGGTAGTCGACCTGATAGGTCTTTCCTTCGTTCCGGTTCGGCTGGCGCGTGTGCACGGCGATTTCCGGATCCGCTTTCCGGATCTCCACGGTCAGAAGCTGCAAATGCGTTTCGGCGTCCTCGTCGCTCTCGGACCGCACCATGCGCTTGCCCGAAATGAATATGGAATCGGCGTCGTCGCTGCCCTCGACGACGATATTGCCGTTGATGCCGTGCAGGGTCAGCCGCCCGATCCCGGCTGACGCGGCGGCGTACGAAAAGGCCTCCGAGGCCTCGCCTTCCTGGCCGCCGGAATAGGGATCGGATATGGTGCATGACATCAGAAACAGGACGAGTGGTAAAACCGCTGCGAACGGCACGGCCATTCGGATTGTTGATTTTTTATATGCAAACATGGGTTTCTCCTTTTTGTATGCGGATGACCTCGTGAAGGCCATCGCATTTATACTTCATTAAAGCCCGAAAACGGGCATTTCATTCCGTGATGCTCCGTGTCTTTTGTCCGCGGTGATTTTTACGGATTTCCACCGAGCCTGGCCAGCGCCGCTTCGACCTTTGCCCTTCGTTCCAGAACCGTTTTTGACGTTTCCGTTTCGCCCTGCAGGGCCCTCAGTGCGGCATGGTAAGCGTCGGCCGCGCGTCCCGTTTCGCTGAGCGCCTCGAAAGCCTGCCCCAGCGCGAACTGGATCTCGCCCCTGTCGTCAATTGAAGGATAACGCAGCATGATCTTGTGGAGCTTCACCACGGCATTGGTGGTGAACCCCGCGTTGAACAGGGCCCGCGCCCCGTTATTCTCGCGCACCCATCCGCTTTCGTCCGCGGGAGCCGGAGTTGAGGCCTCCCCTCTCCGCTCGGCGCCGCGCACCACGCTCACGTTGGCGATATGAATCGAGGACGAGGAATCGGCCGCCCTCATGCGTCCCACTTTCTGCGACATGAGAAAGAGAAACATCTGCCTCTCGGTGATGCGCCGCAGGTCTCCGGCGTCGAGAACCGCGTTCCCTCCCAGCGTGAACCGGGTGCCGTCTTCCAGCGACAGCACCGCCTCTGAAGCCTCTCCCGTAAAAATGGTGTCCAGGGGTTTCAGCGTCATACCCGCCCCGGCGGGCATCCAGGTCTCTTCCATGCCGCGGCGCACGCGGACTTCACCGCGCATCCGGACGATGCGTATCCCCTCTTCGGCCGCAAAAAGTTGAAGCGCCATCGCCCATATTCCAATAAAACCGGTTGTTCTGTGGTTCATAATATCTCCTGATTTTCGGACAAGTCTCCGGGATATCTGCAATCCAACAATCTTTTAATCTTTCAGTCTTTTAATCAATATCAATGATTCGAACCCAGCCTTCGGCCAATCCCTGCCTGAGCACGCCTTCTTCTTCATACTGGGTCGCGGCCTGTTTCCATGCCGCTTCGAATCCCTCCGGAACCAGGGTGGTTTCGAGCGGAATCCAGAGCGACGCCTTGCCCTCGTCGCTGGTTCTGACGACTGTCCTTTTCTCGTTGGCGCTGACCCGCGTCCATTGTCCGTGGGCTAGCCCGGTGTCGAAAAGGATG
>JBFZEN010000037.1:0-4149 GCA_041306805.1 bacterium | reverse complement strand
AAAAAGGTCATCGTGGTCATGCCCGCGTACAACGCGGCCAAAACACTCGAAAAAACCTACAGCGAGGTTGATTTCGACGTCGTGGACCAGGTCATTCTGGTGGATGACGCGTCGCGTGACAACACGCCGGAAATAGCCAAGAAACTGGGCCTCAAAACCGTCGTGCACCAGGCCAACAAGGGATACGGCGGCAATCAGAAGACATGCTACAAAACGGCGCTGGCGGAAGGCGCGGACATCGTGGTGATGCTGCATCCCGACTACCAGTACACGCCCATACTCATCGGCCCCATGGCCTACCTGATCTCCACCGGCCTGTACGACATCGTCATGGGTTCGCGCATTCTGCCCAAGGGCGCCGTGGACGGCGGCATGCCCGTGTACAAGTACATCGCCAACCGGTTTCTGACTTTGGTTGAAAATCTTCTGCTGGGCCAGAAGCTGTCGGAATACCACAGCGGATTCCGCGCTTTCAGCCGGAAGGTGCTCGAGACCCTGCCCCTCGAAGAAAACTCGGACAATTTCGTCTTCGACAACCAGATGCTGGCCCAGGGGGCGTATTTCGGATTCCGCATCGGGGAGATATCGTGCCCCACGCGCTATTTCAAGGAAGCCTCGTCCATCAACCTGAAGCGGAGCATCGTGTACGGCCTGGGGGTGCTGAGGACATCGGTTCAATTCAGGCTGCAGAGGTGGGGCATGGCACATTATCCGATTTTCAATGCCGGGGGCGGGAAGCTGGCTTAATAAGCTCTGAGTTCCGGGTTCGGAGTTCTGAGGAGTATGTAAAATGGGAATCGGGAAACAGAGTAAGCAGTCGGCAACAGGCAATAAGCTATAAGGTAATTATGGATTATGTGCAATAGGCGCTTGATATTGTATCATGAGTGACAGGTGATGGAAATACAATCTCAGATATCAGATGAACGATCTCAGATCCGCGTTCTGCGATCTGATATCGTTCATCTGAGATCGCAGTCGTTTTCCGCTGCACGAAGCCCGAACCCCGGTTTCCGATTCCCGATGCCCGTTTTTTCTTCCGGTGCCTGCTGATGTGCCGTCTTTTATTCGTCCGGTCCGACCGCCCGTTTGATATGGCCGCCCACCTTGAACCGTTCGCGCAGGTCTCCAGGAACAGCAAGGAGTACCAGGGCCACGGATGGGGCTGTTCATGGCCGGCCGGGGACGGGTGGAAAACGTACAGAAACGTGCGCCCCGTGTGGGAGGACGATTTGTCCCGGTTCGGCGAGACCACTTTGCTGCTGGCCCACGCCCGCAGCGCGTTCCGCGACGAGGGAATCGCCGTCGAAAACAATATGCCGTTCACGGACGGAAAAACCGTTTTCATTTTCAACGGCGAACTGCACGGGGTGAGGCTCAAGGCCGAGGGCCGCATCGGCGCCGAGAAGGTGTACAACCTGATCCGGCAATTCAACCGCGGCGACGTTCTCGAGGCGCTCAAAAAGGCCGCGGCGGTCATCGAGAAACGCAGCCGTTACGTCCGCGCCATGAACATCATTCTTTCGGACGGCCGGCGCACCTGGGCTTCGTCCCTTTTTTCGGAGGATCCCGGGTATTTTACGCTGCGCCGCAGGGACGAAAAGGGCCTGAGCGTCGTGTGTTCCGAGCCCTATCCGGGCGAAACCGGGTGGATTTCCATGCCGAACCGTTACATTGGAGATATATAAATGTGGATCGTCAAAATCGGCGGGGGCGGGGGCATCAACGCCGAGGGCATCACGGCCGACCTGGCCGGGGCGAAGGAAAAATGCATTGTCCTGCACGGGGCGAACGCGTTCCGAGACGACCTGGCCATCAAGCTGGGCGTTGAGAAGAAAACCGTCACGTCCGTGTCCGGCTATTCCAGCGTGCTCTCGGACGAGCGCCTGATCGACTTGCAGATGATGGCCTACGCGGGGCTGCGGAACAAGCGCATCGTCGAGATGTGCCAGAAGCGCGGGCTGAACGCGGTGGGGCTTTCGGGGCTCGACGGCCGCTGCGTGCAGGGCAGGCGCAATGCGGGCATACGCGCGAGGGAGGGCGGCAAGACGCTCATGTTGAGGGATTTCTCGGGCAAACCGCAGTCGGTGAACGAGGGACTTCTCAAGATGCTGTTGGAGAACGGATACACGCCGGTGTTGTCCGTTCCCATCGCGGACGAGAACGGGTTCGCCATCAATTCGGAAAATGACGACATTCTGAACGTGCTGGCGGCCGCGTTTCAACCCGATAAAATATTCCAATTCATCGAGGCGCCGGGATTCCTCGAAAACAAGGACGATCCGGATTCGCTGGTTCATGCGATATCCAGGCAGGAACTCACGGCGAGGGAAGCCCAGGTGGAGGGCAGGATGAAGCGCAAGATGCTGGCGCTGAAGAACCTGTTCGAAGGCGGGGTTGCCACCGTCCTCATCGCGGACGGACGGACGGCGCATCCCGTCCGGGACGCGCTTGCGGGGAAAGGAACGACCATTCAATGACCGATTTCATCGAGCTTGAGAAAAAGTATGAATTCGACGTATACCCCAAGCGCGACGTATGCATCGTACGCGGGGAGAACGCGACGCTGTGGGACGACAAAGGGAAAAAATACGTGGACTGCGTCGGCGGGCACGGCGTGGCCGTCATCGGCCATGCGAACCCGAAAGTGGCGGAAGCCCTGGCCGCGCAAGCCAAAACGCTGATCACGTGTTCGGGCATATTCTACAATGACGTGCGGGCGAAATTCTTCGAAACGCTCATCAACGTGGTTCCCCCGAACCTGAAGCGCGCCTTTCTCTGCAACTCGGGCGCCGAGGCCGTCGAGGCCGCCCTCAAGTTCGCGCGGTACACGACGAAGAAGAAGGAATTCGTCTGCGCCATGCGCAGTTTCCACGGCCGGACATTCGGGGCCATGAGCGCCACGCACAACATCAAGTACAAGGAAGATTTCGAGCCCGTCGTTCCCGGTTTTCACCATGTTCCGTACAACGACATCGACGCGCTGGCCGCCAAAGCGAATGAAGACACCGCAGCCGTCCTGCTTGAACCCGTACAGGGGGAAGGAGGCGTCCACGTCGGCAAGAAGGAGTATTTCAAGAAGGTGCGCGCCCTGTGCGATGAAAAAGGAATTCTTCTGATCATCGACGAGATCCAGTCCGGTTTCTGCCGCACGGGCAAGTGGTTCGCATGCGGGCATTTCGGCGTTCAGCCCGACATGATGTGCCTGGCCAAGGGCATGGCGGGGGGCGTACCCATGGGCGCGGTCGCGTGTTCCGATAAGATTCTGGTCCCCTCGGGCAAGCACGGTTCCACGTTCGGCGCCAACCCGCTGGCCTGCGCCGCCGGCATTGCGGCCATTCACTTTATGAAAGAAAACAAGCTTGAACAGGCTGCGCATGAGAAGGGGCAGTACATTCTGGACAGGCTGCGAAAAATGGAATCGGATCTGGTGCGCGAAGTGCGCGGCATCGGCCTGATCATAGGCATCGAGCTCAAGGAAAAGTCCAAACCGTATATTCTCTCCCTCATGGAGAAGGGGGTGATGACTTTGCCCGCTGGCATGACCGTGGTTCGCCTGCTCCCCCCGCTGACCATTTCATATGAAGAAATCGATTTTGTCCTGGAGAAACTGAAGGAAGTGTTGGGGTAAAAATAAATTCCAATATCATGAGTGTCCGGTTTAGCCTTGAACATCTGAAAACAATTGGAAAAGTCCGTTTTTACTCTTTTCGTCTTTTTGTGATATTTTCATGATTTCTGAAAATAAAAACGACTTGCTTAACAGGGTGCCAATCACTACATTTTGATGTCAAGCTGTCATGGTCGATCTTTTCCCCTGTTTTTAATACATTGACGAAAGGAGGAACAACGATGAAGAAACTGCTTCCGCTGTTTTTTCTTCCCGTTGCGCTTATCGTCTGTTTCCTTCCATGCCTCGCTAGGGCGCAGCCTTCAGTTTCGTCGGAAATAAAATCTCCCCAGCTTCTGACGCCCGAGAACGGTTCCACGGTCAAGGGCGCGCCGGAATTTTTCTGGACTTCCGCCGTGCTGCCGAGGGGGTTCAGGGGAAAATACAATCTGAAAGTCGTCGCCGTCTCGCAGGGGCAAAACGCGGCCGCGGCCGTGGCGTCCAACGCGCCCGTGCATCAGGCCTCCATGCGGAGAAAA
>JBFZEN010000036.1:0-4075 GCA_041306805.1 bacterium | reverse complement strand
GCTTCTGGGGGACGCTGTGCTCGGGTTGGTCGTGACGGAAGCCCTGTACCGCCGTTTTCCGGACAAGATCGAGGGAGAATTGACGCGGCTGAAATCGCTGATGGTGTCGCGCGAGGTGCTTGCCAGGGAGGCGATTCAGCTCGATCTCGGACGATTCATGCGCCTCGGCTCGGGGGAAGAACAGTCGGGCGGCAGGCACCGCCGTTCCATTCTGGCGGATGCGTTCGAGGCGCTGCTGGGCGCCGTGTATCTCGACGGCGGATTCGACGCGGCGAGGCCGTTCGTACAGTCTTTCGTTCTCAGAGACATGAAACGGTTTCTGGCCGACGGTTTGGGGGGCAATTACAAAAGCCTGCTCCTCGAATATGTACAGGGGAAGGGCAAGGGGGCGCCCAAATACCGCGTGGTGGAAGAAACGGGGCCGGACCATAAAAAGGAATTCACGGTGGAAGTTCTTGTGAAGGGGGAGGTGCTGGGCCGGGGAAGGGGCTCCAACAAAAAGACAGCCGAACAGCAGGCTGCGAAGGAAGCGGCCGGCGCCTACGGGCTGCTGCTGGAATCATAAACTTTCGAACGGTGGAGGGCAGGAATGGATTATTTTTTGACTGAAGAACAGATCATGATCCGGGACATGGCACGCAAGGTGGCCCGGGAAAAAATCAAACCCGTGGCGGCGAAGTACGACGAGTCGGGCGAATTTCCGTGGGAAATCATGGAAACGCTGGCCGGCATGGATTTTTTCCGCATCTTCATAGACCAGGAATACGGCGGACTGGGCGCGGGCTCGATGGGCCTGGTTCTGGTCACCGAGGAGCTGTCGCGCGCCTGCGGGGGCATCGCGCTGGGTCTCGCGGGAACCGCGCTGGGAACCATGCCTATCCTGATTTCGGGAAACGACGAGCAGAAAAAGAGATTTCTTCCCGATCTGGCCGCCGGCAGGAAACTGGCCGCATTCGCTCTCACCGAGCCCGAGGCTGGGTCGGACGCGGGGAACACCAAAACCACGGCCCGAAAGGACGGTGACCACTACGTGCTGAACGGCGTGAAGCATTTCATCACGAACGGGGGCGTGGCCAAAATCTACACCGTGATCGCGATGACCGATCCCTCGAAGGGCAGCCGCGGGGCTTCGGCCTTCATCGTCGAGGAGGGCACACCCGGATTCTCCTACGGCAAAAAAGAGGATAAAATGGGCATTCGCGCGTCGGCCACCTGCGAACTGGTGTTCGAAGACTGCCTGGTTCCGAAGGAGAACCTGATCGGCAAGGAAGGCATGGGTTTTATCGTGGCCATGCGGACGCTGGACAAGTCGCGACCCGGCGTCGCGGCGCAGGCGCTGGGTATCGCCCAGGGCGCCTTTGACCTTGCCGTCGAGTACAGCCGGAAACGCCTGCAGTTCGGAGCGCCCATTTCGAGGCTTCAGGCCATCCAGTTCAAGCTGGCCGATATGGCCACGCAAATCGAGGCGGCCAGGGCGCTGACGTATTCGGTCGCCCGGATGGTCGATGCCGGCAGCAAGGATTTTTCAAAGGAATCGGCCATGGCCAAGCTGATGGCCTCGGACACGGCCATGTGGGTGGCCACCGAGGCGGTTCAGATTTTCGGCGGGTACGGATACATGAAGGAATATCCCATCGAGAAATACATGCGCGACGCCAAGATCACCCAGATTTACGAGGGAACGAATGAAATACAGCGGAACGTGATTGCGCACGAGCTGATCAAACAGGCGGCCGCCAGGAAGAAATAGCGGTCCGCTCCAGGTCCATCAGGAAATCCATTCCGGCGGGTGTCTCATCCCCGCCGTTTTTTTATGGATTCCGGATGCGTGTCCCGCTAAAGATAGACGACGCTGTCCGCATGCTCCTGGGCGAGGAACAGGAGCATGTAGTCGCGCAGATGGCGGGTGAGCAGAAAATTGTTGAGAACATGCTGACGGCCGTTTTCCCCGAGCTTTCTGGCGTATTCGGGGCTGTTCAGCAGCTGCTTCAGGGCGTAGGCCGCCCCCTCCACCGAATGGCACAGCAGGCCCGAATATTTGTGCCTGACCTGGAGCGGTATTCCCCCCACGTTGGAAGCCACCACAGGCTTGGCCTTCCACAGGGCTTCGGTGACGGTCAATCCGAATCCCTCGCGCAGCGACTTCTGAATAATGATGTCCGACGCCCTCTGAATCGCGTTGATTTCGAGATCATTCTGCTGCAGCACCAGCAGGTGGATGTCCGGATCGTGGCTGGCCGCCTCCTTGACATCGTTGAACACCTGGGCGCCCTCGGGATCGTCCGAAGCCGTGCCCCCGGCAAGGATCAACCGGCAATCGACGTATTTTTTCACCATGTGGTACGACGCGATGACCCCGATCGGATCCTTGAGGCGGTCGAAACGGGATATCTGGGTGATGATGGGCTTGTCCCTCGGTATCGCATATTTGTCCATCACGCCGTCGACGGCCGCCCGGTCGAGTTCCCGGTTTTTATCGCTGAGCGGATCGATGGAAGGGGAGATCAGGAATTGCCGCAACGGCAGGGGCTGCGAGAAGGCGGGCGCAGAAAACACCGCCGAATCGTATTTCAGGATGTACGTTTTCAAAAAATCCCATACCGCGGGAACGGGCTGGGACACGTCGACATGGCAGCGCCAGATCCAGCGGTTCCTGCCTTTGCGTTCGACCAGGACGATGGGCTGGGGATCATGGATGAAGACGATATCATCCTCGAAATCCATCTGTTCGAGGTTCGCGCGGCTGGTCTGCATGAATATTTCAATATCTCGCGCGTCGAAAATCTCGGCCCGTCCGTGCAGCGCGTTGTGGATTTTTTTGGTGACGTTGAAGAACTGCTGGCCGCCCTTGATGACGTTCCAGCGGGAGACGACTCCCAATCCATTGAGCAGCGGCAGAATCCGGTTTAAAATCTCGGCCACGCCGCCTCCGACGGCCGTGGAATTGACATGCTGCACGGTGATGCCCCGCAGACGCGACGCCAGGCGGTGCAGGTCGTCGATCACCGAGTGGCCGACGATGGGAGCGTACTCATTCAGCATGTCCATGCGGCTGCACCCTCCTTTTTCCGAGGATATGCAGAAGGCTTTTCCGGAGGCCTTCCAGGGTTTGCGTGTAGGGATCGAGCCTTGCGAATTCGGCCGCCAGCTGAGACAGGCCCATGTCGCGGTCGAGCCATACGGAAAAATCATTGGACGGCCGGTGGAGCTTGAGCCGTGATTCGAACATGTGGAAATAGATAGAGTCGACGTTGATGGTCTCCAGAATGGTCGCGAATTCCGGCAGGGTGCCGGCCTTGAGACCGGTTGAGAGGATAAAGCTCATCGAGGCCATCATGTGGAATTCCTCGCCCTCGTCGGCGAATTTACGGGCCCCCCTCGGGTTTTCCTCCAGGTACCGCTCCAGGGTGGATGCGATTTTATCGCGCAGGCTCCGGATGTCGCTGTATTGTATCGTATCGATGCTGGCCAGCCGTTCGCCCAGCCTTTCGTCTCCCAGCACCTCCGTCACCCAGTACGCAAAGTCGTTCGGCGGCTCGGGTGAAAGGTAGATGTGCTGCTGGAGAAAGCGGTGCGTATGATGGTAAATCGAGGATCCCGGCACGGCGCGGATGTGCTGGAGCAGCTCGGTCAGGTTCAGGGCTTTCAATCCCAGAAGCTGGGTCAGGTTCAGCCGGGTGAAGAACTCGAAGGGCCGTGCTCGCCGTTCTTTCGCAGGATGGTGATACGGTCGGTTCTTTTCTCCGAAGCCTTCCGGATTTCCAGAACGTTTTGCGGCGTTGCGTTCATCCGGCCCGCAACCGGATGGAGGCATGTCATCAGCCATTCCGTCTCCCCTTCATGTTCAATATTCTGTGTAAAAATAGAAACACTTCATGGTGGTCCCTGAGATAATAGCGCGCCCTTGAATTCCGGGCGCGGCCGATGCGGATACCCAAACCCTGGGGTCCGATGACCTGAAAAGCGTCCTCATCCGTGGCATCGTCTCCGATGAAAACCGGCTGGCATGACAACCCTTCGCGCATCCATTTCCGCCGGTTGAGCAGCCATTCCACGGCGCTGCCCTTGTTCCACG
>JBFZEN010000035.1:0-13872 GCA_041306805.1 bacterium | reverse complement strand
GGAGTAATAAAGGGATTTTCCGGAGCTTCGGTCCTAAAGGACCTTCGGTCCCGAAAATGAGCAGTTATGCCATAGAACGCGGATCACGCGGATAAAACGGATTTGAGCGGATCTAAGAATGCCATATGGTCAAGAAATTGTGTCCGTGCGCATTTCAGAACAAAATTCCAGGGCATTCGACGATACGGCGGAAGAAAAGGAATAAGTTGACCCGATGACGATAGGACTGTATGTCAACCTGAGAAAGCCCGGCATCGCTGAAACCGTTCTGCCCTTTCTCGAGTGGCTCCATGAACGGAAAATAAGCGTCATGCTGCGCGAGGATGCGCACCGTTCACTGGGTCTTACCGGAAATGCGGCCGAGGCCGTCTCGGACCGCGATTTCGTCGAGCGATGCGACGCGGCCGTGGCCATGGGCGGGGACGGCACCATGCTGTCTCTGGCCCATCTCATCGGCCGCAGTCAAAAGCCCATCGTCGGCGTGAACCTGGGCGGGCTCGGATTTCTGGCCGAGGTATCGGTCGACGATCTGTATCCGAAAATGGAAGAACTCGCGGCCGGGCGGTACACCACCCAGAACCGCATGATCCTCGAAACGTCCGTTCCCAGGCCAGGCGGGGCCGATTCCCTTTTCGCCATGAACGACGCGGTCATCTACCGCGGATCCAGCCCCCGCGTGCTCAAGATCAAAGTGCTCGTGGACGGCGTTTATTTCAACACGTACGTCGCCGACGGCATTATTGTCTCGACGCCGACCGGTTCCACGGCCTATTCCCTGGCCGCATCCGGCCCCATCGTGGTGCCTTCGGTGGAATCCATCATTTTAAACCCCATTTGCCCGCACACGCTGACAGCCAGGCCCACGGTGATTCCCGCATCCAGCGTCGTCACGCTTGAGGTGGAATCATCGGAATTCGAAGCCCGGCTCAGCGTGGACGGCCAGGCGAACAACAAACTGACGTCTGGGACCCAAATTATAGTAAAAAGAGCATGTTACGACATGCGCCTCATTGTTTTCAAAGACCATGATTTCTTTGAACTTCTTCGAAAAAAGCTGCAATGGGGCAGCTTGCCGCGAAAATAACCGTTTTAGCAATTCTCATCCTTTTTTGCCAATTTTCACTTGACATTTCCTAATAAATTAGTATATTATAGTCTGGATATTGGCAAACAGCCCGATGGAGTGCTAATGACTCCATTCAAAGCTGGGCTTAAAAAACCATTCAGGAGGATAACCTATGAAAATGAAACCATTGTCTGACCGTGTCGTGATCAAACCAGGTCCGGCCGATGAAAAAGTGCAGGGCGGCATCATTATCCCCGATACGGCAAAGGAAAAGCCGCAGAAAGGCGAAGTGGTGGCCGCGGGTCCGGGCAGAATTTCGGACCAGGGGCACACCATTGCCATGACTGTCAAGGTCAAAGACACCGTGCTGTACGGCAAGTACTCGGGCACCGAAGTGACCGTGGACAACGTCGAATACCTGATCATCCGCGAGAGCGACATTCTCGCCATCGTCTAGGCGTTTTGAACGACCAATCCGAACAGGAGGAACACAACATATGGCCAAAATGATTGAATACGGAAGCGAAGCCCGCCAGGCCTTGAAACACGGCGTGGACAAGCTTGCCGAAGCAGTGAAGGTCACCCTTGGGCCCAAGGGCCGCAATGTGGTGATCGAGAAGAAATTCGGCGCCCAGACCATCACCAAGGACGGCGTGACGGTTGCCAAGGAAATAGAACTGGAAAATCCCTATGAGAACATGGGCGCGCAGATGGTGAAGGAAGTGGCCTCGAAAACAAGCGACGTGGCGGGCGACGGCACCACGACAGCGACGGTTCTGGCCCAGATTATTTTTGCGGAAGGCATGCGCAACGTGACGGCCGGCGCCAACCCCATGGATCTGAAAAGGGGCATCGATGACGCAGTGAGGGCCGTGGTCGAAAACCTGAAGAAAATGAGCAAGACAGTGACCGACCGCAAGGAAATCGCCCAGGTCGCGACCATTTCAGCGAACAATGACGCAACCATCGGCAATCTCATCGCCGACGCCATGGAAAAAGTGGGCAAAGACGGCGTCATCACCGTGGAAGAGGCCAAGACCACCGAGACCAGCATGGAAGTGGTGGAGGGCATGCAGTTCGACCGCGGTTATATTTCGCCGTATTTCGTGACCGACGCCGAGAACATGGAGGCGCTGCTCGAGGATCCCCTGATTCTCATCTACGACAAAAAAATCAGCTCGATGAAAGACATGCTTCCCATTCTGGAAAAGGTGGCGCAGATGGGCAAGTCCCTGCTCGTCATCGCCGAGGAAGTGGAAGGCGAAGCCCTGGCCACCCTCGTGGTCAACAAGCTGAAGGGCACCCTGCGCGTGGCCGCGGTGAAGGCGCCCGGTTTCGGCGACAGGCGCAAGGCCATGCTGGAAGACATTTCGGTGCTGACCGGCGGCCGCGTCATTTCCGAGGAAGCCGGCTTCAAACTCGAGAACGCCACGATCGGCGACCTGGGCAAATGCAAGCGCGCCCGCATCGACAAAGACAACACCACGATCGTCGAGGGCGCCGGTGAAACCAAGGAAATCCAGGGACGCATCGGCCAGATCAAGAAACAGATCGAGGCGACGACGTCGGACTACGACAGGGAAAAACTCCAGGAACGCCTGGCCAAGCTGGCCGGCGGCGTGGCCGTGCTGAACGTCGGCGCGGCGACCGAAGTGGAAATGAAGGAAAAGAAAGCCCGCGTCGAAGACGCCCTGCACGCGACGCGCGCGGCCGTGGAAGAGGGTGTGTTGCCCGGCGGCGGCGTGACCCTGCTGAGATCGATCGTCGTTCTTGATAAAATCAAGGCCGAGGGCGACCAGAAGGTCGGCGTGAACATCATCAGGCGCGCGCTCGAAGAACCGCTGCGCCAGATCGTGAACAACACCGGTCTCGAAGGTTCGGTGGTGGTCGAAGCCCTGAAGCAGAAGACCGGTTCGCAGGGGTTCAACGCCCTGACCGAGAAATACGAAGACCTGCTGGCGGCTGGCGTGATCGACCCGACCAAGGTGGTGCGCATCGCCCTGGAAAACGCGGCAAGCGTGGCGTCGCTTCTGTTGACGACCGAAGCGATCGTCGCGGAGAAACCGAAAGAGGAAAAGAATCCGCCCATGATGCCTCCCGGAGGCGGCGGCGGATACGGCGACATGTATTAAACGCCATAAACGATTCACCGGAACGCATTCCAGACGCCGGCCAGCTCATACGGGCCGGCGTTTTTTATTGAACGACCGGGTGCGCGGCGCCGCAATGGATTCAAACAAGCGGTCCCGAAGGAGGTAATGTCAATTGTTTCGCAGTCAGCCCTGCCGGTGTGATTTTTCTTTTCAGGAACAACGGCACGAACTGGACTGCGGTCAATACCGGATCTTCATGAACAAAATCCGGAGCCGGCATGCGGCAAGATGAAATTCGATTCCAGCAGTTATTTCCATTCCAATCGCTCCTGTTTCATTCCACTTGACTTTTTGGCTAATATGCATAAATTATTTAAATGAATCGTTTTATTGCGGCTATGACAACCCCAATCCCGACATTTATCCCGCCGCCTCCGGGAACCGTGCATGAATAGGGAGCAGGCCAAAACGCTGCGAAGCGGGCTATTGAGCGAATTGACGGGAAGCCTGCTTCCCTTCTGGATCGAGCGCACTCAGGACGCCGTCCACGGCGGCTTCATCGGCAGGATGTCCAACGATTTGATCGTCGAAGACCGCGCCCCCAAGGGGCTGGTTCTCAACGCGCGCATCCTGTGGACTTTTTCGGCGGCCTACCGGTTCCAGCCGAAGGACGCTTACATCGCCATGGCGAGAAGGGCCTATGAATACCTGCAGGAACACTTCTGGGACGCTGAAAACGGCGGCGCATACTGGATGGTGGACCATGCAGGCGATCCGCTCGATGACAAGAAGAAAACCTACGGGCAGGCCTTCCTTCTCTATGCCCTGGCCGAGTTCTGCGGCGCCACGGGCGATTTGGGCGCTCTGGACCGCGCCAAGACCCTGTTCGAATGGATTGAGGCCGCGGCGTGGGATCCCGTCCACCGGGGTTACCTGGAAACGTTCGAACGCGACTGGTCTCCCGCTTCCGATCTGCGACTGAGCGACAAGGACATGAACGAAGCCAAATCGATGAACACGCATCTGCATGTTCTCGAGGCCTACACCAGCCTGTACCGCATATGGCCCGAGGCGCTCGTCCGGCAGCGCCTGGAGGCCCTGCTCGATCTGTTCGCCGGGCACATCATCGACCCGGGCACGCTCCATTTCAAGCTGTTTTTCGACGAGACGTGGAAGTCGAAATCAAGCACCGCGTCTTTCGGCCATGACATCGAGGGAAGCTGGCTCTTGTGCGAGGCCGCCGGGGTCCTCGGCGAAAGGCGAAGGATTGCGGCCGTGCGCAAGCAGGCCGTGGAAATGGCCGACGCGGTGTACCGCGAGGGTTTGGCCGGAGACGGAGGCCTGTTGTATGAAGGCGGTCCCAAAGGCGTCGTCGACCATGACAGGCACTGGTGGCCCCAGGCCGAGGCCGTGGTGGGTTTTTTGAACGCCTATGCCATATCGAAGGAGAAGCGGTACTGGGACGCCGCCCTGGGAATGTGGGATTTCATCAGGAAAACCATGGTAGACGGCAAGCGGGGCGAGTGGTTCTGGCGGGTCTCGCGTGAGGGCGTTCCGTACGAGACCGAGCCCAAGGTCAGCGAGTGGAAATGCCCGTACCACAACAGCCGCATGTGCCTCGAAGGCATACGCCGGATCGACTCCCTGACGGCCAAATCATCCCGCCCGTCGAAGGCGGCGGGAAGCCGCAGGTTTGTATGAAACACTGAAAATCACCGAATACACCGAATAACGGAAAAATATTAACGGAAAATATTATTTAACTTCTTTTCGCCCTTTTTATCTGTGTGCATGATTTGAAATAGTTGAGCGGCTTGAGTCGCGCTCCATCCTCTTTTTCCAACACCGGCTGATGCGGAGGGCGGGATCTTGGGTCTACCGGATCAGCTGCATTTTATTGATTCTCGTGAAATTCCCCGCCGCCATGCGGCAGAAATAGATGCCCGAGCCCATGGGCCTTCCGGAATCGTCCGTCCCGTTCCACCGGACCAGGTAGGCGCCGGGCCCGTATTCGCCGTCCGCCAGAACCGCAAGGCGCTTGCCGATCAATGAATACACCTCGATGCGCACCCTCCCGGTGAAGGGCACGTCGAAACGGATTTCCGTGCCCGGATTGAACGGGTTGGGATAGTTATGGAACAGCATGAAGGTGCCGGGCTCTTCATGCGATGGAAGGGGCACGGGCCTCTCCGCGATTCCGCCGAGCCTCTCGAAGACGGCCGTGATCTTTTTGGACGTGTCCATCGTCACCTCGATGAGCGAAGCCGTGTCGCAAACGGAGCCCTGCCAGCGGATGAAGCGGCATCCTGTTTTCGGAACGGCATGAAGAGACGCCGTACTGTCCCTGTCGTGCCACCTGCCCGGGGGAGTCACCGACACCGTGCCGCAGGACGTGTCGCCGGACGAAACAACGAGCGGGAACCGGTCCTTCCACCGGGCTTTCTCGACGGTTTTGCCGTACAGGGTCAATTTGGCCGGATTGTCCTTTCCCGTGTAGGATCCGTGAACTCCGGCGCCTTCCCAGCGGTCGAAGAGGTGCAGCACGCTGTCCTTTTCTACCGGGTCCGATGCCTTGAGGAATTGGAACGACGCGTCCGAATACTCGATGACGGAATCTTCGACCGAGAACGACACCTCGGTTCCCGTCTTGTGCCAGCCCGCGCCGAGCGGATGACCGAATCTGGATTCGACGCCGAGACTTGCGCAGGAATCGTAATAGGCGACGAGAGAGTCGGCGGTCCGGCAGAACAGGGGCGGGGGAACGGTGTAGTTCTGAACGCGGGTTCCCCCGTTGTTCCATTCCCTGAAAATGAATCGCAGCGTGTCTGCGCCGGGCACGTCCACGGTATCGTCCGCGCCGACGGCATGGGTTTCGGACTGCCTCCACGCGAATAGTTTCGGCGCCGTGACCGGGGCGCCGTCCACGGACAGGGGAAACGGTTTCGGGTTCGTGTCGACTGAGATGAAAGAGGTCCACTGCAGATCGATGGAAATGCGGGTCGTGTCCGTCGATTTCACCTCCACCGTCCGGGCGTCGGCCTGGCCGTAGGCGCTGTCGTGGTATTCGGGCCTCCATGCCTTCCGGTACTGATCCGCAACCGGCGATGATGTGGTGGCATAGGAAAAACTGCCGTGGACGTAATAATGGCCCGCAGGCAGATCAGAGAACCCGGCCAGGATGCTTGTCAAAAGCGTTCCGGTGGACGCGGCCTTGTAGGCGACCTGCTCCCAGGACGTGTTGTACACGACCACGCTGAAATCTTTTTCAAAGAAAGGGCCGGGGGGGTCATTCCACGGCAAGGCGCCGTTTTTCGCCGTGAGCGTCACTTCCAAAACGCCGGTGGTTTTCTCGAACACGGCTGTGATCTTTTTGGACGTGTCCATCGTCACCTTGACCAGCGACGCCGTGTCCGAAACGGATCCCTCCCAGTGAATGAAGCGATATCCCGGTTTCGGAACCGCCTGAAGGGCGACCGTGCTGTCCTTGTCCTGCCACAGCCCGGGCGGAGTCGCAGACACCGCGCCCATGGAGGTATCGCCGGACGAGACCATGAGGGGAACCTGGTCCTTCCACAGGGCTTTTTCGATTGTTTTGCCGTAAATGGTGAATTTGGCGGGATTGTCTCTGCCCGAGTAGGATCCATAACCCTCGATGCCCTCCCAGCCGCCGAAGAGGTGAAGCACGCTGTCCTTTTCAACCGGGTTTGACGCCTTGAGGAATTGAAACGTGCTGTCGGAGAACTCGATGACGGAATCCTCTACCGAGAAGGACACTTCGGTCCACGTCTTATGCCAGCCCGCGCCGAGGGGATGGCCGTACCGGGAACGCAATTCGAGTTTGGAATACCGGTCGAACCGCGCCACGAGCGAATCGGTGACATGACCGGCCGCCGGGGCGGGCACGGTGTAGTTTTGGACGCGGTCCCCGCCGTGCCGCCATTCACGGAACACGTAACGCGTGGGGTCGCCCGAAACCTCAATGCTGTCGTCCACGCCGATGGAATGCGAGCCTGAAGGCTTCCACCGGAACATGTGCGGGGCGTCGTACGGTGCGCCGTCCACCGACAGGGGGAGGGACCGCGGATTCGTGGCGATCACGATGGTTTTATAATTGTCGAAATAGGCGACCGGCGAATCGGCGTTCCGGCAGAACAGGGGCGCAGGGACGGTGTAATTCTGGACGCGGCTGCCGCCGTTGCTCCATTCCTTGAAGAAGAATCGGACGGGGTCTTCGCCCGGCACATCCGCGTATTCGTCCACGCCGACGGTGTGGGTTTCGCCCTGCCTCCATGAAAAAAGCTGGGGAGACGGGAAGGATGCGCCGTCTGCTGTCAATGAAAACGGCACGGGGCTGGTGCTGGCGTAAATGAACGAGGTCCATGCGAGGTCGATGGTGATGCGTGTCGTGTCTGAAGAAATCACCTCCACCGTCTGGGCTTCGGGCTGGTTATGGGCGTTGTCGTAGTATTCGGGCCTCCATGCCCCCCGGTACTGATTGGCGACCGGCGATGGGGAAGTGGAATAGGAGAAACCGCCGGAGACGTAATAACGGCCTGCGGCCAGATCCGGGAACCGGGCCATGATACTTTCCACAAGCGCTCCGGTGGCCGCAGCCCTGTATGTGACTTGCTGCCAGGATGTGTTGTACACGATCACGCCGAAATCTTTTTCCAGGTAACCGACATTGGGGGTGCCGTTTTTCGCCCTGAGCGTCACTTCCAATACGCCGGTTTGCGAAAAAACGGATGCCGCCATCACAGCAGTGGTCAATGATATCAGGAGCCGTCTTTTCATCTTTACCCCCCGCGTTATGCAGTTCAATCCCGTTTATTGATCCGGGAATCGCCCGATTTATCGCCAGCCTGCTACCGTATCAATTGCATCTTCGAAACATGCATGAAACCGCCCGCTGTCATGCGGCAGAAATAAATGCCCGAACCCGCCGGAAAAGCGGGGAAATCATTCAAAGCCGGTTTTATTCATTCGCATCGAATAAGCGGATCAACAGGAAGAAATCAATTATGTTGAAATCGTGACCAAAAAGACTGCCGGAAGAGAAGGAAACGTCAGGCGCAGGGCACGATTGCCATGAAGGCGATCGCGCCATGGTTTCCACGGAAATATCCGAAACCCTAACTTTAAAGTCAAGTTGTTTTACCGGATTTTTGAGCCTTGATTCGCCGGGCAAATTTCACTATCTTTCAATATTGGAACCGTCAAACAATAAAAAAATGCCTTCCCGTTCGGGCATGGTTCTGGTCTGGAACTGGGGCGACCGGGAGATCGAGAAGCCCAACCTGCTGAAAAGCCAGCTCGACGACATCCAGGCGAAGGGATTCCGCATCGTTCTGGCCCGCCTGGGCAAAACGCGGTATGAACTCGTCGACCGCAAAGTCATCCGGGCGGCGGCGCAGGCCAGCCAATGGGCAAAAAAGAGGGGGATCGGTTTCTGGTTCGCCACCGATCCGAGACGCGCCTCGCGTTCCATCATCGCGGCGACGGGCGAACGGACACAACACCTGCTCGCGGCGAAGGAACACCGCGGGCATCTGCACCCGAACATGATACGCGTCCGGAAGAACCGGTTCGCCATGCACATTCCCTTTCCGCGCCCCATTCCTTCGGCTTTTTTACAGGAAACGGCCCTTCAGTATTATCCTTCCGGTCTTGAACGCGCTTTCATCATGCAAATCACGGGGGGCGTGGTCGAGTCCCGGACGGTCCGCGACATCACCCCGGAGGCACGGCTTTTCGTCGACGCCTCCCGGGGCCGCATCGAGGTGTTCGGCGAAGTGCAGGTGCCTGAAGACGAAACCTGGTACGCGCTTGTTTTCCCGCGCTTCGACACCAATCTCATGGATTACTCGGGGCGCAGCAGCATCGACCGCCTGATGCCCCTCATCGAGGACTTTTTTGAATCTGGCATGTATCTCGACGGCATCGTCTGGGAAGATCCCGGTTTTGCCGGCGACGCGGCGAGGCTGGCGGTCAGTGATTCCCTGTTCAACTCGTTCAAAGCGGAATTCGGCTATGATTTGCGCAGGAGCCTTCCCGGTCTGGTGTTCGAGTTCGACAACGGGTCGCACATTCCGGTGAGGCACGACTACCAGGAGCTTTTGAACGGAACCGTCGCCGGCGCAATGAAGGATTTTTACGGCATGCTGCACGCTTTTTTCGGCGACACGGAGGTTCTCGTCCCGTCCGGGCGGGAACCGGACGGAGACCCCTGGCGATATCTCTCCGTGGCCACATCCGGGAGCGGGAACGTCATGACCGGAGCGTCGCATCTGGAAAGGGTGGCCACGCTGGCCGAGGCGAAAAGCGCGGGGCTTTTTTCGAAAAGCGGAAAGGCCTACGTTTTTCTGCCGGGCGGGGAGGAACGCCGGTGGTGGATGGACGCGGGAGCCGTGTTTTCCATCCGGTGGATGGTCCGCGAATACGGATCCGGCGGCTTCCGGAAATCCGATTCGGCCTATCCCGCGCCCCTGGAATGGGAGGAATTCAGGGAATTCAACAGGCAATTTGAAGCGGTCATGAATTTGACAGGCTACAAGATTCCGGAAGCCGACACTTTGGTTCTGTGGCCGCAGGAGACTTTGGCCGCGGCGGATCCGGTGCGGCGCGCCGAAATGCGCCGCGATACGCAGGCCCTGATCGCCCGCCTGGTGCTGAACGGGGTGCAGCTCGACGTGGTCTCGTCCGCCCTGTTCCGCAGGGCTGTCCTGAAAGAGGGATGCCTGCATTTCAGAAACCGGATCTACCAGAGCCTGGTCTATCCATATCCGGAAATCATGCATCCCGCCGTACTGGAATCGGTTTCGATGATGGAAAAAGCGGGGTTCCCCGTGCTGCTGGGGGGAACCAGGCCGCTGTGGACCAGCGCGGGGCAGAAGATTCCCCACGACCTGCCCGTGGCCTTCGACCCCGGGGACGCCGCCTTCGCGGAAAACTGGCAGACCGGAGCGGAAACGAAATTCGCCGTTCCGGAAAAGGCACTGGGTTCGGTGATTGAAACGGGAACGGAGACGCTGCTTCTTTTCTGCCCGAAGGAACCGGGCGGACGGGTCGAGGGAAAGACGCGTTACGGGGAGATTTCTTTCATCATTCCAAAAAGCGACAGGCTGGCGGTGTACAGGCTGAAAGACGGGAAAGCGGAGAGAGCGATGTGATTATTGCTGATCTCTGATTGCGGATTGTGGATTGGAAAAATCAAATAATCCTTATTACCCCATTCTTGAATTTGATCCGGATATCCGGATCCGGTCTCCGAATTTAAAATCCAAACTCCATACCCGCATGCCACGCGACGATGTCGGCGGCCGGGCGGCTGAAACCGTCACGAGAATTCGATTCTTCGTTTATGTGTCCGTCTTCCCCGCCCGTCAGGCACCGGAATCCGATGTCGAGGTACACCGACAGCTGGATGTCCGCTTCATCCCCGATGCGGCACACGCGGTACATGACGCCGCCCCCGCCGCCCCAACTGACCGCCGAATGGATGGAACCGTTCGAAGCGTCCAGGTCATAGCCTTCGGCGATGGACAGGTGAAAACCGAAAAGCCCGTCCATATAGGGCCTGAACGACCCGGCCGGAGGCTGCAGACGCAGCATCAGATGCCCCATGAGGATGCTGTTGGAATAATAGCCCGCCTCGCCGTAAGGAACCTGTTCCCCATCCCATGTACTGCAGCCGTAAATGAGAAAAGCACCCGAAGCGCCCGCGAGCAAGGCCATGTGCGGCAGGCTGCAGGCGACATAGCCGTCCATGCCGTAGCCGTTTTTGCTGGCGGCCTCGCAGAACGCATCCCGGGGCCTGCCGGCCACGAAGCCGATGCCGGCCTGGAAGGACTCACGGGCAGGAACACCGGGAGGAAGGCAATAAAGCAATACCGCTAAAACGGATTTCCTCAGCATGGCTTTCTCCGCAGACGCTGCTCGCCTTAAAAATACGCATATTTACGGCCCGGCGCAAGGTTATAATCCGTTTCGCCGGCATGGAAATGGTTAGATTAGGGTCAACAGGAATTCATGCGCGAAGGGCCGGACCCCGTCTCAGGACCCTCGATCGGGAATTCATAAAAAAGGCGGGCCGCAGGCCCGCCTTGCACAGAATTCAAAATTTTTAAATTAGGCGGGCCACAGGCCCACCCTGCACATTCACGATCCCTTAATCCCAAATACCGGGTCCCGAATCAAAAGCCGAACCCCGCCCCCAGACGCCAGATGACGATGTCGGTGGTCGAGCGGCTGAAATTGTATGTAAAGTTGTTATTGTCGTCCGATCGAATGGATCCCTTTTTCAGGTATTCCGCCTTTCCGCCCTTCAGATAACGGAACCCGAAATCGACGTACACCGACATCGGGCGGTCATGCGTTCCTTCACTGCCTTCGGTGTGGTATACGCGGAACATGACGCCGCCCCCGCCTCCGTAGCTTCCCGTGAAATCCCTGGAATTGTTCGAGCCCGCGATGTCATCATCATCGTCGTCGTAGCCTTCATCCTCGATCTTGGTGTCGGTTGAGAACAGATGGAAACCGAAAAGCCCGTCCACGTAGGGCCTGAATACGCCGGCCGGCGGCTGGAGCCGCAGCAGCAAATGCCCCATGAAAATGCTGTTGGTGGTGTTCACATCCACCCAGACGGGGACCGTGGGGATCAGCCTCTCCTTCCATGTTTCGCTGCTGTAGATGAGGTATGAAAGCGAGGCGCCCACGAGCAGGGGCGTGTTGGGCAGGTTGTAGGCGAAATGGCCTCCGATGCCGTAGCCGTTGTTGTTCAGGCTGTCCTTGAAGGCATTCTGCGGCACGCCGATGATGAAGCCGAGGCCGGCCTGAAAAGGCTCCTGGGCAAAAATGGAGAAAGGAAGGCAGAAAAGCAATGCGGTGAAAATGGATTTTTTTGACATGGTTCTCCCTATCGGTTTTGTTTTATAATTGTACTGAAAATACGCATATTTGTTGCATGACGCAAGGGCAAAATCCGGGATACCGGTATCGAGGGGTGGGTATTTTTGATTTTTGATTGCTGATTGATGATTGGAAAAATCAAAAATCACGTAACTCTTTTTGCCGTCCTATTCAAATTTTCATCCGCGAGCGGACATAGCACCCGTTCGGCTCGGCCACGCCTTTCAGGCAGACGAGCTGGCGGAAGCGGCGCGGTTCCGCGTCGTTTTCGCTTTCATCCTCCACGTCCGAAAGGCAGCCCCACGGGCAGGCGAGGCAGGCTTCGGGCTGGCCGTCGAAACGCGACGCCGTGCGCACGGCCACCAGAGCGGTTTCCCTCGTCCACGGGAGCCCCCACCCGCGCGACGACACCTCCACGGCCCCGGGGCGCACGGCCACGAGCCGGCCGCGGTCCAGCCTCAATTCGCCCGTCATCTCGACCTTCATCTTGGGCACGAAACGGAACTCGCGCATCATGGCCTCGGAAACCCTCACGTAAAAAGCGTCGTCCATGGCATCCCTGCCGATGAATCCCCTCCTGAAAACCAGAAGGTAACCCTTCAGCCGGGTGTGGTTCTCGCGGTGCTGCACCGTTTTCTCGAACCAGGGCTTGACCGTGAGAATGCGTCCGAGCAGGGTCTGCCTCTTGAAAAGCACGCGCTCGAGCCATGCCTCGTACTGAACGAGGTCTTCCTCGAATTTTTCGTAACCGGGGCCTTCCACCAGAAGGGATGGCTGCAGGTGCACCTTCTCGTCGGCGAAATACGTGCATCCCTTGCATTTCCGGCCGGCGTGACCGAACCCCTGCACGCATTTCAGCCCCTTTTCGAGGCGCGTGCAGCGCCAGAGAAAATACAGGCAGCCCTGGGGGTAGCACGATTTTTCCTTCATCACGTGGAACACCGACACGGCGCCGTTGAAGCGGCCGTGGGCGTCCTGGCTGCAGCGGAACACGTCCGTGCGTTTGTACTGGTTGATCACGGCCCTTCCTGGTGCAGCAGGTTCCGCCTGGCTTCGAGCGGCGTGTTCTCCTCGCCGCGGTATTCCGCCGCCGTCCTGATCCTGATGCCGTGCTCCAATCCGAAATGGAAAAAGGGCTCGAGCCGGGTCTTCCACTGCAGATCGCGCAGGGCGTGGTGGTCGAGCAGAACATCCCTGGCCTCAGTCTCTTTCGCGACGCGCCGCATTCTTTCGAGCACCTGCGCCGATTCCGAGGCCTCCATATGCCTGTAGGTCACGGGCCCGTCCAGGTAAAGCGTATCGGACTGATGGTCGAGCAAAAAAGCCGCCGCCTCCTCAGAGACCGGACCGCACGCGGCGGATGAATAGAGAAAGGAGGCCTCCTCCGTGCGGACGGCCGTTTCGATGAAGTAATCCTTTCCGTTGAAGCAGGAGGGGGAGAAACTGAAACGCGTCTTGCCCATGGAAAAGTCCCGGCCGTCCGCGAAGTGGACATGCGAGGCGAGCTTCTGGGCCGTTTTCAAAAAATCGAAGGCCGATTTGCGCTCGGCCGGCGTGGTCTTCTGATTGGGGTTTTTCATGAACAGCACCTTGCCCTTCATCCATTCGGGGTGTGCCGCGCAGAAATGATTCTGATGGTACGAGGTGATCACAACGACCTCGGACGATTCCACGAAAAGCCGGATGCGGTCGAGATGTTTTTTCAGCTGCCATTGTTCGAGGGAGTGGGGCGGAAGGCCGAAGCGCAGGGGGGCGATCCCGGCTCCGGGATCGATGGTGATTTTACCGTCCCGGGTTTCCAGAAAG
>JBFZEN010000034.1:0-2884 GCA_041306805.1 bacterium | reverse complement strand
CTTTCTGGAAGCGACTCGTATTGATCCTGGCGACGATTCCCATCTCCATCGCAGCCAACGTGCTCCGCATCGCCGGTACGGGGATCATCGGATTATACTGGGGCGAAAAGGCGGCCCAGGGTTTTTTTCATTCCTTTTCCGGCTGGATCGTCTTTTTGGTGTGCCTGGGCCTGTTCGCCCTGGTGAATCTGGTCCTGAAGTATCTCCCCGGCGCCGGGTCAAGAACCAAAAGAACACTGGTCGTCTCTCCCCCTGCGCATTCGAAAACGAAAAACAGTTGGGTGCTCGTTGGTTTGGCCGCTGCAATTGTGTTATCCACACCGTTGGTGGTCGGTTCCTTGGGAGCAGTACCACCTATACCGCTTGAAAAGTCCTTGGATGCCTTCCCCTTGACGTTTCAAGGTTACACGGGAACCAGGGAAACCATGGATCCCGAAATATGGGAGCAGGTGGGCGCCCAGGATTACATCCTCATCAACTACCAAAAAGAATACCGTTCCCCGATCAATTTCTATGTGGCCTACTATGAGTATCAGAAAAAAGGGGGCGATTTTGTTCACTCGCCGCGGCTGTGCCTGCCCGGAGCCGGTTGGCTGATACAGGCAAACCACGTACGCCACCTCACATCGGACCAAACGCCCGAAACAAGAAATACCTCCTTAGAATTAAACGAACTGCTCATTACCAAAAACGGCCGGCGGCAGCTCGTCTATTTCTGGTATCAGGGCCGGGGGCGTAATTTCACCAACGAGTTTGCAGCAAAGTTTTACATGGTCTGGGACGGCCTTTTCCGCCGGCGAACCGATGGAGCGCTCGTCAGGGTGGTCATGCCCCTCTCCGATGACCAACCTGTCGAAGAAGCCCGGAAAATAACTGATCCCTTTGCCCTGACCGCAGCGGAGATGCTAAAGGAATATTTGCCGTGATCGGCTTCAGCCTGAGGCTGTCGCCCGTGGACGGTGGACCGTTGACAAAGTATAAAACCGCATACCAGCCATCTGAGCAATCTGTGTAATTTATGAATTTATAATGACTGCACTCTATAACAGAATCTATCGTCTCGCCAATCACCCCACGACCTGGCGGATCGTTCGATCCATGGTGCCTTATCGGCTGTGGATCATCCTTTTCGTGCATGTACTTTTTTTTCTGACCAGTTATATTTCAAGTTTCATCATGCTGGAGGCCCTGCTTCCGGAAGACGGCTATCTGCCTTTCTGGCATACGGTCTGGCTCCTCGTTCTGATTCGTGTCGTCGTATTCGCCTATTACGACCTCTTCCGCGGGCTGTGGGCATTCGTGAGCTTTACAGATCTGGTCAATATCCTGCGGGCCGCGGCCATCAGCACCCTGCTGTTTGCCTTTTCGGGCATGGTGTGGGAGCCGTTTCGCATTCCCCAAAAGATCGTCCTGCTGGATATGTTCTTCTGCATCATGTTCGTCGGCGGCGTTCGGTTTCTGGTACGAAACTTCAGAGAAAATTTCGTCCATAACCATCGCGCCGACGAGCACGAACACGTGCTTCTCGTCGGCCCGGTGGAAAGGGTCCACGCGGTGGTGAAAGATATGCTGGGAGATCCATATGCCCGGTTTCAGCCGATCGGAGTGGTGGACCCCAATCAGGCGGACCCGAACATGGTCACTCGGATCAGCGATATTCCGGTATGCACTCTGCAATACGTCCTCCAACACCGCCGCCTGTTTCCACACCTCGACAGCATTGTTTTCTGCTGGCCTCAGGCGACGCGGAAGCAATTGGACCACCTGGTGGAATCCCTGGAACCTTTGCGCATACCGTACAAAACCCTGCCGCTCGTGGATGACATCTTATCGGGAAACGTCAGCATCAACGACATCCGAGATGTCGAAATCCATGATCTGCTGGAGCGCCCCCCCATTCAAATTTCCATGGACCAGATTCGTCAGACGGTGAGCGGTAAAGTGGTTATGGTCACAGGGGGGGGAGGGTCGATCGGTTCCGAACTGTGCAGGCAGCTTGCCGCTTTCAAACCGCGCATGCTCGTTGTCGTCGAGCGCTCGGAGCTCAACCTTCTGAATCTGTCTCTGGAACTTCAAAAGAACTTCCCCGACATACCACTGCATGCGTCGATTTCCAGTGTGAATGACTACCCGGGCCTGTCGGCTTTGATGACGGAGACCAAGGTCAACATGGTGTTTCATGCAGCCGCCTACAAACATGTCCCCTTGATGGAATCGGCGCCCATCGAATCGGCTTACAACAACATCTTGGGGACCTTCAACGTGGCCAAGGCGGCGCTGGAAAGCCGTGTCGATCGTTTTGTCATGATCTCCACCGACAAGGCGGTCAATCCCACCAACGTCATGGGCGCCACCAAGCAGGTAGGGGAAATGATTGTGCGCAGCTTCAACAGCCGGGCACAAACCCGTTTCATGGTAACGCGCTTCGGAAACGTGTTGGGAAGCACCGGCAGTGTCGTTCCCATTTTTAAGGAACAAATTGCGCGGGGAGGGCCGGTCACGGTCACCGCCCCCGACATCGAGCGCTATTTCATGACAATATCCGAAGCAGTGCAACTGGTTCTTGAGGCCGGGTGTATGGGAAACGGCGGCGAAATCTTCGTTTTCGACATGGGCCATCCTGTAAAAATTCTGCAAATGGCGGAAAAACTGATTTCTCTTTCGGGCAAGCGACCCTATGACGATATCGACATCGTCTTCACCGGGATTCGCCCGGGTGAGAAGATGTATGAAGAGCTGTTCAATGTGGACGAAAAGCGCATGGTCACACGCCATCCACAGATCATGACGGCCATTTGCACGGCCGTGAACCCACAATTTGTGGAAAAAGAAATCGAACAGATACGAAAGATCGTGCAGGAGAGGGATACGGAACAATTAACGG
>JBFZEN010000033.1:0-3217 GCA_041306805.1 bacterium | reverse complement strand
TTTTCTGGCGGCGCTGAACAACGATCCCAACGACAGGCACCGCTATATCATCATACGCTAATCGTGCATCGGACTGGGCTTTCTTCTGCTGTTTCTGTTCTTCGGGAAATATCTGCTCGTGCTGCTTCACATTTCGCAGTCGTCGCTCAGCATATCGGGAGGCATCGTCCTGTTCCTCATTGCCATCAAGATGATTTTCGCCCGCTCGGATGAAATTTTCGGCAGCGGGCCTGAGGGCGAGCCTTTCGTCGTGCCCCTGGCCGTGCCGCTCATTGCCGGACCGTCTGCCCTGACCACGGTGCTGCTTCTTGTGGCCAGGGAGCCCGCCCGCTGGCCTTCATGGCTTGCCGCTCTGGTATGCGCCTGGTCCATTTCCCTTTTGATTTTGGTTTTTTCGAACCGGCTTCGGAAAATCCTTCGCGTGCGCGGCATCATGGCCATGGAACGGCTCACGGGCATGCTGTTGACCACGGTGGCCGTGGAAATGCTGCTCAACGGAATCAAACAGTTCTATACAAAATAAACCGCTGTTCTTGTCCAACATGGAGGAAAGAATGCGTCAGAACAGGATGTCCCGTACCATCTGCCCGCATATCCTGGGCATCGGAATCCTCGCTGCGGCATGCGGAATCCATGCCGCCCCCGGACCCGCCCGCGGCGTCCGGCTGCCCGCTATTTTCGGCGACCACATGGTCCTTCAAAGGGATCAGTCCAACTCCGTCTGGGGAAAGGCGGAACCGGGCGGCACGATCGTCGTCCGCTTCGACGGCAGGGAAAAGAAAGCCGTCGCGGGCGAAGACTCCAGCTGGTCGGTCCGTCTCGGCAGGCATGCGGCCGGCGGACCCCATGTCTTGTCCATCATCGGGAAAGACACCATCGCCTTCAAGGACGTCCTGGTGGGCGAGGTCTGGCTCGGTTCCGGGCAATCCAACATGGAAATGCCGGTTGCAGGATGGGGCAAGGTGATGAATTACGACGAGGAAATCCGCAACTCGGAAGACGGCCAATTGCGTCTCATCACGGTGAAACGCGCCATGGACGCGGCGCCGCGAGACGAGATTCAAACCGACGGCTGGCAACCCTGCGGACCCGCCTCGGTGCCGGAATTTTCAGCCACAGCCTATTTTTTCGGGCGCGAACTCAGGAAGAAACTCGGCGTTCCCGTCGGACTCATCGTCAGTTCATGGGGAGGCACGCCCGCGGAATCATGGATCAGCGGGCCATCGCTCAAAACCTTTCCCGATTTGATGCCGAAGATTCTCGAACTTGAAAAAGAGGCGCCGAACGCCGATGATCAGAGGCGCGACTTCGAGAGAAAAAGCGAAGCATGGAGGCTTGCTCTCGACAGGCTGGATGCGGGATACAGGGCGACGCCGAGCTGGAACAAGGCGGATGCCGCGGACAGCAATTGGAAAACCATGAACCTGCCGGTTTTATGGGAACAGGCCGGATATCCCGGAATGGACGGCATTGTCTGGTTCCGCAAAACCGTGGACATACCCCAAAAATGGGCGGGTAAAATTCTGCGTCTGAGCCTGGGCCCCGTCGATGACACGGATACGACATGGTTCAACGGCGTGAAAGTGGGCGGCACGGAACAGTGGAACCTGAACCGCCACTACCCCGTGCCGGCGTTCGCGGTGCGCTCGGGCAGGAACACCATTGCCGTGCGCGTCATGGACACGGGCGGCGGCGGGGGCATTTACGGCGACGCGGACCAGATGGTGGTGGCCGACGCCCTGGGCGACACCATTTCCATCGCCGGCGGCTGGAAGGTCGCAATCGGGCTCGACTCGAAGCTGGCTCCGCCGGCTCCGCTTTCACCCGACCAGCCCGAAAGGCCCATGGTGCTGTTCAACGGCATGATCAAACCGCTCATCCCCTACGGCATAAAAGGCGTGATCTGGTACCAGGGCGAGAACAATACGGGCCGCGCCAAACAATATCGGGAGCTGTTTCCCCTTCTGATCAAGGACTGGCGCCGGCAGTGGAATTGCGGAGATTTCCCCTTCCTCTTCGTCCAACTGGCCAATTTCATGGACGTCCGATCGGAACCCGGGGAGGATGACTGGGCCGAACTCAGGGAGGCCCAGGCGATGACGCTCCGGCTTCCCAAAACAGGCATGGCCGTGGCCATCGACATCGGGGACGCCAAGGACATCCATCCCAAGAACAAGCAGGAAGTCGGCCGCAGGCTGGCCCTGGCCGCGGAACGTCCGGTGTATAAAATGGACGTCGCTTTTTCGGGGCCCATCTACCGTTCCATGTCCGTCGAAAAAAACGGAATCCGCCTGTCGTTCAAGCACGACAAGGGTCTGGCGGCCGCGGACAACGGGCCCCTGAAGGGCTTCGCGGTCGCCGGCGCGGACAGAAAATTCGTCTGGGCCGAAGCCAGAATAGACGGCAAGACCATCGTCGTCCACAGTCCTAATATCGGAGAACCCGTCGCCGTGCGTTACGGATGGGCTTCGAACCCCCAATGCAACCTGGTGAACGCGTCCGGACTGCCGGCTTCGCCTTTCCGGACCGATGCGTGGCCCGGCATCACACAATGACATTCAAGGAATGCGCATGAAACTCTTCGTTCCGGGAAGAATCTGTCTTTTCGGGGAACACAGCGACTGGGCAGGCGGTTACAGGCGGATCAACGCGGACCTCGAAAAGGGGTACACGCTGATCACCGGCACCAACCAGGGCATTCACGCGGACGTGAAACCCCATCCGAGCAAGCTCATCCTGCACGCGACGCTCAATGACGGCGCGCGGCGCGAACCGTACGAAGTGAACATGGACAGGGACGCGCTCCTGGCCGAGGCGGAAAAGGGCGGCTTCTTCAGCTACGCGGCCGGCGTGGCGTACCAGGTGCTCACGCATTACCGCGTCCGCGGCCTTGAGATCGACAACACGCTCACCGACCTGCCCGTGAAGAAAGGCCTGTCGTCGAGCGCGGCCATATGCGTGCTGGTGGCGCGCGCCTTCAACCGCGTATACGACCTCAAGATGACCGTCCGCGGCGAGATGGAATTCGCCTACATGGGCGAAATCACGACACCGTCGCGGTGCGGAAAGATGGACCAGGGATGCGCCTACGGCGACCGCCCCATCCTGATGACGTTCGACGGCGAGAGAATGGACATAAAGGAATTGTCTGTGCCCCGCGACCTCCATTTCATCATCGTCGACCTGAAGGCGGGAAAAGACACCAAGGAAAAGATCG
>JBFZEN010000032.1:0-3757 GCA_041306805.1 bacterium | reverse complement strand
TTTTCTTCGCGTCCGCCGGGGGCGTCATCACCCTGGTCCTGATCGTCATGCGGATCTTCGAAAAGGCATACCTGAGCAAACGCCCGCTGTTCTTCATCGGCATCGTGCTGCTCATTCTCGGGATCCAGTTCGTCTCCATCGGGCTTCTGGGAGAGATGATCACGCGGGCCGGCGCCCCCGAAAGAAACTACGCCGTGCGCCGCACTTTGGGTGAATGACGTGCGCGTCGTTCTTGTGGGAACGGCATATCCCATGCGGGGCGGCATCGCCCACTACATCGCCCTTCTCTCAAAATCGCTGGCGGACCGCGGGCATGACGTGCGCGTGCTGTCGTTCAAGCGGCAATACCCCTCCATCCTTTTCCCCGGAAGGACCCAGAAAGACGAGGGAGAAGAGCTGGTTCCCGTCCGCGCCGAGCCCGTTCTCGACACGGTCAATCCGGCGACGTGGGTGAGGGCCTTTTTCCGGCTCAAGTCCGCGAGACCCGACGTCGTGCTCTTCAAGTACTGGATGCCTTTTTTCGCCCCGTGCTACGCGGCGGTCGCCTGTCTCGTCAAAAACATCCTGCGGATTCCCGTCCTGTTTCTGTGCGACAACATACGACCCCACGAAAAGAAATTCGGGGACGTCTTTTTATCAAGGCTCGCGCTGCGCTTTCCCGACGCCTTCATCGTCCAGTCGAATACCGTGCTGAACGACCTTCTCACATACAGGCCCCGCGCCCCGTACCGTCTCGTTCCGCACCCCGTGTACGAGATATTCCCGCCGTCCGTCGCCAAGGCAGAAGCGAGAAAACGGTTGAAGATTTCGGAAAACCGGGTCATCCTTTTTTTCGGCTACATCCGGCGCTACAAGGGGCTGGGCGTTTTGATCGAGTCCATGCCCGAAATCCTGCGGCATTTTCCCGTCCGGCTGGTCGTCTGCGGCGAATTTTACGAGGGGCGCAGCGAAACGCTGGCCCGCATCCGCTCGCTGGGGCTGGAAAGGCGGGTGACGATGGAAGACAGGTTCATTCCCAACGGGGCCGTGGCCGATTATTTCTGCGCGGCCGACGTCGTCGTGCTGCCGTACCTTTCGGCCACGCAGAGCGGCATCGTGCAGGTGGCCTTCCATTACGACAAGCCCGTCATCGCCACGTCGGTCGGCGGCCTGCCCGAAACCGTGGTGCACGGGAAAACGGGTTTCATCGCGCCTCCCGGCGACGCGAAGGCCCTGGCTGACGCGGTCATCCGTTTTTACGGAGAAAAAAAGGAAGCCGCCTTTTCGCGCAGCGTGCGCATCGAAAAGAAAAAATACTCGTGGGAAAGGATGGTGCGGGCGATAGAAGAATTGAAATCGGAGAATCGGGGATCGAAAATGGAATGACGGATAATCCCTGATTGGGATAAAATCAAATATCAAATATCAAGAATTAAAATGACAAATAATAAATTCAAAAAGGGATTTTTCTGTATGTTCCGGCTGGATTCAATTCAATCGGGCATGGAGTCGATTTATTGATTTTTTATATGTCATTTTAATCTTTGCATTTTGATTTTTGATTTCAGCCTATTAAAAAGCGCATGGCATGAAAACCGTACTGATCATATCTTATTATTTTCCCCCTTCCGGCGGGGCGGGGGTGCAGCGCGTGCCGAAGTTCGTCAAGTATCTTCCCGGGTTCGGCTGGCAGCCCGTGGTGCTGACCGTCTCGGAAGACGCGGACTTTCCCGCGCGCGACGAATCCCTGCGCGGGGAAATTCCGAAAGGCACGCGCATTGTCCGCACGCCCATTTTCGAGCCCTACCGGATATACAGAAAACTGACCGGCAAGGCCGAAGGAACGGCCATAGACATCGCCACCAACACGCGCGGGAAACGGCGAAGTCCGGGAGAGGCGGTTTCCGAATGGGCGCGCTCCACGTTCTTCATTCCCGACGCCAGGTGTTTCTGGAGAAAGCCGGCGGTGCGCGCCGGCATGGAAATCATCGGGGACGAGAAAATAGACCTGATTTTCTCGTCGGCGCCCCCGTACACCTGCCACGTGATCGCGAGGGATTTGAAAAGGAGAACCGGGCTTCCCTGGGCGGCCGATTTCCGCGATTCGTGGGTGGGCTGGCTGTCGGCCCCGAAGCGCTGGTTTCTGCCGCGCCGGATCGACGCCGGGCTCGAGGGCTCGGTGCTGTCGCTGGCCGACGGGCTGATCGCGGTATCGGACGGCGTGAAGGAAGACCTGGTTTCGCGGCACCCGGAAGCGGAAAAAAGACGCTGGACGACGATTCCCAACGGTTTTGACAACGCCGATTTCGAGGGCCTCGTCCCGAAAGCCGACCCGGACCGGTTTGTACTGACCTATACGGGCTCGCTCTACGGCAAGCGGAATCCGCTGGTTCTGCTCGAAGCGTTGAGAAGCCTTCTGTCAGAAAAACCCCGGCTCAGGAATAAAATGCTCCTGCGCTTCGTGGGCCGCGCCGATTCATCTTACCTGGACGCGTTCAGGGGCCTGGGCGGCGCGGTGGAGACCGTCCCCTACGTGTCACACCGCGAAAGCCTGCAGTTTCTCATGGATTCGTCCGCACTGCTTTTGATCATAGACGACGCGCCGGCCAGCCGGAGCATAGCCACGGGCAAGCTGTACGAGTACGCGGGCGCGCGCAAACCCATACTCGCCCTGGCGCCCGAGGGGGCGGCCGCGGACGTGGTCCGTTCCCTGGACGCGGGCGTCGTCGTGCCTCCAGGCGACGTGAACGCGATACGGAAGGCGCTCGAATCCCTCGTGGATCGGTGGGAAAAGCACAGCCTGTGCGCACATTCCGGCGCCGGGAGAACGGGCCAATATGAAAGAAAACACCTGACCGGCCGGCTGGCGGAATGGTTCGACGGGCTGGCCCCATAGGACTGTTTTTATATTGCGCTTGACAACAGGCATAAAAATTAATAAATTATTATGAAGCCTTGGTACGAGGAATTTTTCGAAAATTACGCCGAGCGGTACGATGAAGAACCCTTCGTCAAGGGCACCGTGGGCGAGGCGGACTTCATCGAGAAGGAAATCGGCTTCGACAAATCCGTCGCCGTGCTCGACATAGGCTGCGGCACGGGCAGGCACGCCGTCGAGCTCGCCCGAAGGGGGTATGCCGTCACCGGCGTGGACCTGTCCGGGGCCCAGCTTAAAAAAGCCCGCTCGAAGGCGCAGGCGGCGGGCGTGACCGTCGATTTTCAGCAGGCGGACGCGCGGCGCCTGACCTACAATAACCGGTTCGGGCTGGTCATCATGCTGTGCGAGGGCGCATTTCCCCTGATGGAAACCGACGAAATGAATTACGCCATTCTTGAAAACGCCTTCAAGGCCCTGAAAGGCGGGGGCGTCTTCATTTTCACGACGCTGAACGGGCTGTATCCCCTTTTCCATTCGGTCAAGGACTTCATCAACGCCCATGCCCAGGGCGAGATCAGCAAAAGCAACTCCTTCGATCTGATGACGTTCAGGGACAAGTCGGAATACGAGCAGGTGGACGACGACGGGAAGAGGAAAATCCTGAAATGCGACGAGCGGTATTACGTTCCCTCCGAGATCACGTGGCAGTTGAAGACGCTCGGCTTCAAATCCATTGAAATATTGGGCGCCGGGCCGGGGAAATGGGAACGCGGAAAAAAGCTGACGACGGAAGACTACGAAATGCTGGCGGTCGCGCGCAAACCGTAAGGTCCGCTTCGCTAGGACCAAGTTATGGTATGTTTAGGTATTGAAGGTCCGCTTCGCTAGGACCAAGTTATG
>JBFZEN010000031.1:0-5051 GCA_041306805.1 bacterium | reverse complement strand
CTCGACTTGGGTTTTTTTCCCCCCGCCTGCGTCGGAGCGGCCGTATCGGCCCTCTTCGGCAAGGATGTCTTTGAGAACATCCCTGAAAAAGTCGGGACTGAGAAAAAAATTGATGAAGCCGGCTCCGGCGGTTTCGGCCTTGCAGACCACGGCTGCGTCCAGGTCCAGCGACGCCAGAATGTCCTTGGCAAGCTCTCTGGGGTTCGCTTTCGCCTTTTTGGCCAGAATGAGGGCCGCGTTGGACGCGAGATCGCCGAATCCCTTCTGCCTGGGGTACGACAGTTCCGAAGCCGCCGCGATGGAGGCATCGTGACCGCATCGCCGGACGGCCGATTCGATTCTTTCCCGGATGTATTTTTCAACATGCGTCATGCCGCATCCTGCACCGTTTCCGACGGGGCGTCGCCCCACAACCGCTCCAGGTTGTAGAAAACCCTTTCCTCCCGCCTGAATATATGCACCACCACGTCGACGTAATCCAGCAGCATCCACCGGGAGTATTCCCGCCCCTCGAAATGCCAGGCGCGCACGCCCTCGTTTTTAAGTCCTTCCAGCACCGATTCCGCGACGGCTCTCATCTGCAGGTCCGAATCACCGTGGCAGATCACGAAATAATCGGTCATGGAAGTCAGGCCGCGCAGGTCGTAGATACAGACATCACACGCCTTCTTCGCCAGACAAAATCCGGCGGCCTTTCGCGCGAGAAGACTAGAATCCACGATCCTTCTCCATTTTTTTCCAGGAAGAGAGTTGTCTGAAATCCGATCCAAGAATCACGGTGATGTCCACGGGAAAGGCGTCTCCCTTTTCCTGGATCACCCTTTCCTTTGAAAGTCCGAGCACACTGGCCGCGCGCTGCGCGTTCGTTCCGATGCCTCGCCGGTCGATGACAAGGGTCTTGGCCACGCCGAAGGCTTCATAATTGCCCGTTCGAACGACGTCAAAACCGTTTCTTCTCAGGTGGGCGGTGAACCGGTCGGCGATCCGCGGGACGCCGCAGCCGTTCAGCACTTCGACACGAGCCGTTTTGGACCTGGGTTTGGCGGGTTTCGGCGCCCGATCGGCTTCCGCCTTCCGTTCCGATCCGGTCCGGGGCGTCCCGGAAACGGGTTCGCCCGCCTTCGGGCCCGCGCATTTCTTGAAAAGGAAAAACACGAGCAGCAGGTCGACGGCCAGGAACAGAAAAATCAGAGAACGGATCACGGCGTCCTTGAGCCGGAGCCTGCGGCGGGAACGATTTCTTTTGACGGTGGGCTTGCCGCCGGTTTTGATGGGCGACCGCCTGCGTTTGTTTCTTGAGTTCATTTACCTGAACAGAACCGCTTTTTGTTTCCGGATGAAGCCGCCCCGCTGGAGAATGACCACGTACACACCCGAAGGGAGAAGGGCTCCGTTTTGATCGCTTCCGTCCCAGACGGCCTGGTATTTCCCCGGCGCGGGATGATCGGTTTCGACCAGAAGCCGCACCCGTTTTCCCAATATGTTGTACGCCGCCAGCGAAAGCTTCGAAACGTTTTCCGTTTCCGCGACGTCGTAGTAAACCGTCAAAACGGAATTGAAGGGATTGGGGAACACCGGCATCAGGGCGAACCGGTCCGGAATGGAATCCAATTCGCGGATGTCGCTTGGCACCCGCCTGGCTTTCATGAGCATCCATCCGTCCGGGTCGAGCACCAGCGAATCCGGCGCGCGTTTTAACGTAAAAACGAACCGTTCCAGCGCCCCGTCCACGACTACCGTGGTGTCGAGCGCTCCCGCCAGGCGGACGTCCAGCGGGAATTGAAACGTCCCGCCTGTTTTCTGGACCTGCTGCACCGTCACGATTGCCCTTGCCCCCCCGTCCGGCGTCGGCTGTTCCGCGTAGGAATAGGCGATTTCAGGCATGCCCCTGCCGTAAATCCACTGCTCGAAGAAAATATCGAGCGATTTCCCCGTGACGGATTCGCATACGGCCATGAAGTCATCCGTGGACGCGTTTTGATAACAATACGCGCCGTAGTATTCCTGAAGGATGCGCCAGAATTGTTCCTCCCCCGCGATGCGCCTGAGCATGTGCAGCACCAGCGCGCCTTTGCAGTACTCGATGCCCCAGTTGAACAGTTCTCCGTATGGAGGCGCGTAAATCGGAAAATCGGACTTCAGCGCCTGGCTGGCATAATCATCCTTCATTCCCAGGACGGTCTCGTCGAAAACGGCCCGGCCGTAGAAGTATTCCTCGAACAGCGCCTCGGAATACGTGGCGAAACCCTCGTTCAGCCAGATGTCGGGCCAGTCCGCCAGCGTGACGGCGTCTCCCCACCACATGTGTGAAAGCTCGTGGATGAATCCGCTCTCATACGCCCTGTCGCCCCTGATCCATACGCTGTTGAACGTCACCATGGTCTGGTGTTCCATGCCTCCGTAATTGAAGGGCTCCACCTCGCATTCGCCGTATTTATCGAATGGATACGGGCCGAACTGGTTTGAGAAAAAGTAAATGGCGTCTTTCATGTGGGCGAGATCCTGGACGGCCATGGCCGAATCGCGCCTGAAAATAAAGTGCATCAGTTCGAGCGAATCGCCGTTGCTGACGTACCAGTCGGACCATTGCGCGTAATTTCGGGACATGGACAGGCAGATCAGGTAGGTGGCCACCGGTTGTTCCATCCGCCAGTGGCAGGTTTCCCACTGCCCGTCCGCGCTTGGGGTTCGGCTTTTGAGAAGGCCGATCGAGGCGACCTTGACTCCGGTCGGCGCGGTGATGAACAGTTCCGCCGTGGCCTTGTCCCAGGGCACGTCGCGGCACGGAAACCAATACCGGGCATATTGGGGTTCGGCGAAAGTGTACGCGCAGTCGGGGTGAAAATAAAAACCTCTTTCACTGGATGTTTTTCTGTATGCGACGCGGACGATGAATGTGTCGTCCTTGCCGTATGCTTTGCCGAACCGGATGCGCACGCCCCCGCTCACACCACTCCACGAGGACGCGTTGCCCGGCACGGAGATGGAATCGACCGTGATGTCCGCCGCATTCAAGTCGAGCTCGCTCAATCCGTTTTTTTGGGAGACGGCGGTGATCACCGATTTGCCTTCGAAGGCGCTTGAAACCAGGGGAAAACGAAGTTCAAGCCGGTAGTGCAGAACATCGAAATCTCCCGGGCTTCCCTGAAGCGGTCCGGCTTGGGCATGCGAAAACGGTTTGAACCACAGCGATTTGCCCAATCCAACGGCTTGGCCTGGTCCCTTTGCCGGCCAAATCAGAGACAGGAGAAGCACCGTTTTCAGCCATTTTTTCATCATCGAACCGGATCTCATGCGATAAATTTAACCTTAAAAATTTTTAAAAACAAATGGAAAATCCGCCAAAAACATAAAAATATTGCATTTGGGCGATCATTTTCGCATTTTCAGTGCCATGAACCGGGCATCCGGAACCGCGCCGCTTTCCATATTCTCGAATACCATACTCATCGTCATGAAATGAAAAAAGCCGTGCATTGCGGGCACGGCCTTTCATGTCAAGCATCAAGCGCAAGGCGAAATCAGACTTGGAGACCTTGAGAGGGGGAGATTTGGAGAAAAGAATAAAATCTCTCTCTCCCAGTCTCCCAGTCTCCCAGTCTCATGTTCTAATCTTCAATCTTCGATCTTATAATCTTCCCCCGGTCTCCGCTTCACGCTTCACGCTTCACTTCTCCAGTACACCTCTACCGCCTGCTTCAGGCATTCCACCTGAACGGGCGTTTTGCCCGTCAACTCACCGTCCGGAGTCAGCACCTTGGGCGTGTCCGTCTCGATGCGTATGTTCTTTGCCTGAAACTGGTCGATTTCGGGAAGGTGGATGTGTTCGCCTGTGATGACCTTCGGGAAACAGGCGAGCAGCCTTCTGCGCGTCAAAGTCGCGAGAAGCGTCACGTCCAGAAGCCCGTCGTCGATCTTGGCGTTCGGCGCCATCAGAAAATTGGATGTGTACCGCGTGTTGGATATTTCAACGAACACGTTCTCGCGCTCCATCTTTTTCCCGTCGGCCTCCAGGATCAGATGATACGGCCGCAGAAAAACGGTTTTATGAAAAATCCCGGCCGTATAAGAGAAATTACCGATCCACTTGAGCCGGCGGGCCGTTTCATTCACATCGGCGACAAACCCCAGGCCGAGAATGTTCAAAAAATAAAAATCATTTCCCTCCGTGTGAAAACGTCCCGCGTCCACCTTCCGCGTGTGATTCGAGACGATGACGTCCACGGCTTCGGCCCACGACTGGCTTTTCAGGTCGAGGTCCCGCGCGAAGGCGTTGCCCGTGCCGACCGGGATGACGCCGATGGGAAGGCGCCTCTGGGACGGATTCCTGAAAAGGCCGTTGACCCCTTCATAAAGCGTTCCATCGCCCCCGGCCAGAACGAGACCGTCGTACCGGCTGAAATCGGCGCCTTCGATCATTTCAACGGCGTGAAGCGGCCGCTCCGTGACTTTCCATTCGGCGGATACGCCCTTTTCCTCGAACCGCCTCTTCACCTGCTCCATGACTTTCCCGGCCCTGCCGTGCGCGGCGTGTGGATTGCAGACAACCAATAGTCTCATTTAAATGCTCCTATCGAGGTTCAGTTATGTGAAGCGTGAGTAATAGACAGGGAGACCAGGAGAAGGGGAGACTTTGAGAGAGAGATGATGAAACAGGGAGACTGGGAGAAGGAGTGATTACAAAGAAAAATTACTATTCAGGCGATTTTCTCTTTTCTCCCGGTCTCAAAGTCTCATATTCTCCTCGTCGCTTTACGCTTCACACTTTACATTGCGACTTAGAGAAGGGGGCATTGCATTCAAAGCGATTTTTCTCTTTTCTCCCGGTCTCCCCTTCTCCCGGTCTCAAAGTCTCATATTCTCCTCGTCGCTTTACGCTTTACATTTTAAAAAGAATATTCCCGTCCAGCCAAAGCCCGATCCGCCAGAAGGAACCGTCCGTTTTCACGCCTGCCGCATGCCCCGCATTCTCGATTTTCGACGACGCCCACCGGCCCTCTAAACCGGCCCGAGGGCTCAGAACAATATTCACGTCGATTTCGAGCAGGTTC
>JBFZEN010000030.1:0-4927 GCA_041306805.1 bacterium | reverse complement strand
ATTTGAAAACGCCGTTGCTGGCGCTTGCATCGACCACATTGTTGTATTTCCCCGCGGTCGGACCCAGTATGTAATAAACGCTGGCATTGCCTTCGCCGTTGGTCAGAATGCTCATCTTGGGCATCAGGGAGCCTTCGAATTGGCCTCCTCCCGATTTGATTTCCCAGTCCACGGGCTGATTGGGAACGGGCTGGTTGGCGTCATCGACCATGCGGACGGTTAGGGCCGTTTTCAACGTGCTTCTCACGACGCCTTCAAGGCTGTCACCGGACACCTCGACAAGCCGGCTTGCCTTCGATTTTGCGTACAGCGTAAAAGCGGGCTTGATCGTCGTATTCAACTGTTTCAATGAGTAAAATCCGTTGGAAGATTTGGCCGTTACGATTTCCTGGTATTGGCCGTGCTCGGGTCCGAGCCTCACGTTGGTTTGCGCGATGCCGTCGTTTCGCGTGTTCACAACCAGGCTGTCGGTGCCGTCGGGGAAGAGAAAACCATACCCCGGCTTGATGAGGAAAGTGACGGGATGGCTCGGAACGACTTCGACGACCTTGGCGTCCGCACCGATGGGCCTGGTCACGCGCACCCTTAAACGGTTTTCAAGGGTATCGCCCACCATGCCGATCTGGCCCGATCCGCCATAAAAATCGAGATACACGGCTTTGTAAAAAACGGAATCTTGCACCACTTCGATTTGCAGGGTGCTGCCGACTTTAGCAATGATCCGGGCTATGCCTGCGGAAGTGCCGCACCGGAGCGTATCCGTCGCAATTCCCTGGCTGTCTGTTTTCTTGGGCTGGGTGCCCACTGCAGCCGGCCCCCCGGCCACCTGAAACGTCACGCCCACGTCATTCACCGGATTGTTTAGGTCGTCGAACACCTTGACCTTGAGAAAATTGGTAACCACCTGGTTGATCACATGCCGCGAAGGGCTGGTCATGGTTTGCAGCTTTTTCACAAGACCCGAGGAGGCCGTGGCCCTGAAATCCGCCGGGGTGACCGGATATCCTGAAACCGTGGCTCGAATTTTATTCTCCGCTTGCCCGATACCGAGAATAAAATAAGTGGAAGCCACGCCGTTATTTTCTGTGGTGTCCGCCTTGGACAACACCCGGCCGTCACCATCGATCACGGTGAAATTGACGATGACTCCCGGCACCAGGTTGCTGAACTGGTCGTAGACGGTCACAGTAAGAGGATTTGTCAATGTGTCCCTGGCCACTCCGGATTGCCCGTCGTTTGTTTTAACCAAAGAGACCGGGTTTCCCGCTTTTCCCGTGGCGGTAAATTGAACGGTATCCGGAATAACATATGCGGCCCGTGCATACACCTTGTTGAGCCCGACGGTTTTTCCCAAAGTCAGGGCGGAGGCGGTCATTCCTTCGCTGTTTGTGACCAGCTGGCTGACCGTGGCTTTGCCCACGGGCGTCGCAAATCCCGGAGTTAAAATCATTTTGTCTATTTTAAGGTTGTCGTGCAGCTTGGTGAGAACGATGTTGTGCATCGACCGCCCGAGCTTCAGCGATTTGGCGAATACCACCCTCTGCCAATTCCATCCGTTCGAATTGAATTCGTTGTTCGCGAAGAAATTCCACGCGACGACCTGATTGGTGCCCGCAATCGCGTTATCCACCTCGATTTTCAGGGCATACTGGCGGTCGGTGGCGGAAATCACCCTCATGTACAGGTTGTAGGTCGTGTCTTTGTCGACCCAGAAATTGTATCTGGCCTGGTTGCCGTCATTAGGCTCACCCGTGGGGGCGATGATGTATTTTTCGGATGCCCCCGCATCATCGTCCTGAACGTTGTAGGTCCCGCTCAAGATGCCGTATTCAGCCTCAAGGTGGATCTCGTTTTTCGGCATCGCCGGAGCGCTGAGCACGGCGGTCGGCGGCTGGATAAGCGAGAAATAGACGGGTACTCCCGGCAGCGGATTTCCGTTGGTGTCGATCACCCTGACTTTCAGGGAATCGCTCAGCATCGTATTGACCGTTCCGGCCAGGCTTGTACTCAATACCTTCTGAAGGCCTCCGGGACCGCTTCGTTCCGATGCCGCTATGAATGCGTCCACATTGTTCGTTCTATTCATTCGCCCCAGCATGACGCCCGCATATTTAACCGACGAGCCGACCCGTTTGCTTGAGTCGAACAGCGAACGGTCGCTGGCGGGTTTGCCGTTGATGTAGACGTCGAACCGGTAACCGCTGGCGTAATTCCAATCCATGATGACGCTCATGGTATCGCCGTATTGGGGAATCCGGATGTCGCCGTTCGAGTCCTTGAGCGTGTATGAGGCGACATCAATTTTCCCGGCCGTTCCGGTTACCACCTGTCCGTTGTCAATGAGGTATAAATTGATTTGCATGTACTGGGTTCCCACCCACAGCAGATACCCGTCGGCCGTGGTCGTGGGACTGGTGAGCATCAGCGCGAGGCCCCCTTTTCCGATGCCTGTCGGGGTTGCATTGACCGCCTTGCTGCTCCAGACCATTCGGACCTCTGAGGGATTCTGGCTTCCCCGGTATACCGCAACTCCGCCCCAGGCATCATCGGTCTGATGGTTGGCAAGCTCCCCGATTTTTGTGCTTGAATTGTAAATCACTTCGTAATCATTTGTATCGAAAATCCAGTCGGGCGGGAAGGTTCCGTCCTGCTGCGGGGCCTTGTCGAAGGTTTCAACTGACAGGCTGCCCGCGCCGGTCCTCCCATAAGCCGCAGCCGAAAGGACCCCTTTATTCCCGCGGTTGTCCACAGCACGGATAACGAAAAAATAGGTGCCGCCCGACTGCAGGCCTGAACAGGTGAAAAGTTCGGTGTTCCCGCTTTCCTGCGGAACGGGCAGCCCCGTGACGATGGTGGCGCGTGAAAATGCGTCTTCGTCCGTGATCGCGCTGGTGGAATAGCGGAGATCGTAACCCGAGGCGGTTCCCACCATGCCGTTGTCGCCGACCGCGGTCCACATCAGGGTCACCGAGGTGTTCGAGGTGGACAAGACGGTCAAATCGCTGATGCGCGACGGCGCAATGGTGTTGGACAGTTCCGCCTCCACCACCACCTTGTCAACCGCATAATTGTAAGGGGTCCCCGTGGAGGATCTTCGGAAAAGAATGCCCGAATACAGGTTGTCGCCGTTTCCCCAGTATTTGTTTTCATCAAACATGATATAACTGGTGCTGTTGATCCTGATGTTAAAATAATTTCGATCGGCACCCTTTGAATAGGTAATCTTGAAAATATCACCCGGGTTCAGTTTCGGGATGGTGAATTTGTGGATAATGTCTCCGAAGGGGGCCCCGTTGACGATACGGATGATGGCGATCTCCTGCGCCTTGTAATTCCAGATCATATAACCGTTGGGATTGGTATCGGAATCCAGCCCGACGAGAACGCCGAGGTTGGACAGGTCCGTATTCGCCACGTCATCATAGAATGTAAGCGCAATGGAAGCCTTTCCAACCGACTTTTTCCATACCGCGAGGCCGTCCCAATCGTCCCAGCCCGTGCCCGCGTAGGTCAAAACACCGTCTCCGACGTTCACGCCGTGCACATTCCCCGAAGACACGACCCAGTCCACATCCATGGTGCCGCCGGTAAAATTGTCGGTATAGGATGGCTTGATGCCTGGTTCATTGTAGATGTAATCGGCCAGTATACTGGCCATTTCAGAATACCCTGCGGCATTCGGATGCACCAGATCGGCGTCCAGGTTGTAGAATTTTGTTTTTTGAGAGCTGAAAGTCGTGTACATGTCGATCACGGTGGTTTTGGCCCTGTTCGCCGTGGCCATGTGGTCGAGCATCGTTTCGATCGCGTTGTTGTACGTAATGGTTTCAATTTCACTTCCGGGCGTACTGAGCTTTGGAATGATTTTGCATAAAAAAAGGCGCGTCACGGATAAATCATCGGTGATTTTATTGACAAGAGTATAGAGGCTGTTGATAATGGTGCCTGAAGTATTGTAATCACCGATGGTTTCTTCGTTTCCGATGTTGTTCGTGCCGACATGCAGAATGACGATATTGGGTTGAAGTGAAGTCAACGTGGTTGAAATATCACCATAATTGACGCCGCCAGTCGAAAGAAAGGCTTCGATTCTTGCACCGTCTTTATAGCACGCTCTATACAGATTTGACGGATCAGAAGGAGTTGTTTCATTTCCCACAAAGGTAAAATCGCCTGGTCCCAGCCCCAAAGTGGTGAGCTTGTTGTACAGCGCTTTGCGGTAGCCGTCGTCGAACACGAAACCGGGTGTTATGTTTTTACCCCACGTGATCGAATCCCCGAGGGGCATGATTTTCACCTGGGCAAAAGAGTGCGGGATTATAAAGAGAAAAAATATCCCCATCATGAAAGGAGAATATCGTTTCATGAAATTATTTCCTCCTATGGCTTTAAAAACGATACATTTCCGAAGTCACTCTTCGCAAAAAAGGTGCCAATAACTGAAAAATACGGATTATGCATAATCATCATAAAATCAATTAATTACACGGCTTGGTTGTTGGCCGTTTTTTCTCTCCTCACAGAATCTATAGTCGAAAACACCCCAACTGTCCGCTTTTAAACCACTGCGAGCCAAAATATAGATAGTGGGATTTAAATAAAAAGCATTCAAGTCGTTCTGTTCAAATTTGGCGATAATCTTATACCCGGCCTTTTCCCCAAAAACCGACCCGAAATATTCCGAAAGCTCGGGATAGGGAGCCGTGGTTTTTCCGGGTAAGGGCAGAAAACGTTCCTCGAAAAAACTCGAAAGTATCAAATAATCCGGATTGCGCTGCCTGAGAGACGGCAATGTGAATGTGTTCTTCGACGAAAGGTTTGGGTCTTGGTTTTTCGACGATTGCAGCTCCGACACATAATCGGAGCCGACACGGTAAACCTGCACGTCCTTGGGGAACTTGGGCAGGTACATTTTATAGGCGTACGT
>JBFZEN010000029.1:0-12610 GCA_041306805.1 bacterium | reverse complement strand
GCTTGACCTTCATTCCCCTTTCGTCCGCGTATCGGATCATGTCCGCCAGCCGGGGATGCAAAGTCGATTCGCCCCTGTGATGCAGGTTGACGTCGTGCGCGAAAGCCGCGGCCTGGTCGATGACGCGCCGGTACAGGCCGAAATCCATGAAACCCAGGTCCTCTTTTTTGAAACGGCTGTTGGGGCACATGACGCAGGCGAGGTTGCACCGGTTCGTGGGTTCTATCCACAGGCGGTAGGGTTTGTACGGAACGACCGTGCGCCTGCGTACGCGGAAATTCCACGAGATGCGAGCCAGCCGCAGGACCGCCTTCTGGTGCGGAATGACCCGTATGCCCGGACCGTTTTTATAAGCCGTATTTTTCATTTGACCTTCCATCCGTCCGCCAGAATGCTTTCGAATACGAGCAGGCCGAGTGCGGCCAGCAGCATGATCTTCGACAATTCCTTTCCGGTCCTGCCTTCCTGCACGGCCGATTCCACGTGCTCGTCTGCACCGACGATTCGGATGCGTTCTTCCGGGAACAGGGCCGCCAGACTCTTTTCCGAAACCGTTCTGAAATCGGATTCCAGGGGATCCATATCGACCGCGTGGACGTGGACGATTGTCCCGTTTTTCCTGAATTTGACTATTCCAGGCAGGTCCGTGCCTTCGAAACGGACAAACGCCTTTCCGCCGCGTGCCTCGGGCAGAAGACGGATCGATTCGCCTTCCGGTGTTTCGACCGTCCATTCGCCCTGGAGCGAATCATTTGGAACGGCCACATGGATCGTTTCACCCGCCATGCACCGGTTTTCTTCGCCCATGGCATGTCCCGCGAGATACAACACGCTTCTGACCATCAGGGGGGCGAAAACCGTGCTGACGGCGATGTCGGACCATGCGGGATCCAATCCGCCTGAAAAAACGAGCAGCGAACCGCGGCCGGACCGGGCTTCGGACAACAACGGCTGGCCGTTGTTCAACGCCATGACCGTTTTGAGCATGCGGCCCGCCGCCGGCACGATCTTGAAAAACCGCGGCGAGCGGATGTTTTCCTTTCCCTTCTCGAAAACGCCTTCAAAAATCGGATGGGCAAAGTCCACCGTTCCCATGGAAAGAGCGCCGCCGCTTCCCATGGCGGACGCGAAAGCGATGCCGAACCGTTCCGTGACCGGGCGGTATCCGTCCGATTCGGGAATGGCGTCCTTCCCGAAAACGAGGAACAGACCGCCTCCCCTTTCAAAAAAAGCGTCCAGTTTTTCGGCGTCCGAACCGAAAATCCCCGGGACATTCACAAGAACAAGCACCTTTCTGTCCTTCAACCGTTCCGCCCAGGATTCGCTGTAAATGGCCTGCTCGGTGCGGAAGGCCCCCCCGCGTTCCATTCCGGGTTCGAGGGCCGCGGCGACGGGCCTGAGCTCCCGGCGCGTTTTCCCGACAAGCAGAACGGGAACGGTCTCGGGTGCCCTGAAAGAGAAGGATGCCGCATTGTCGAAATCGAAGGCGTCGCCGTCTATCCGGATCTCGCCCCAATTCCATCCCCCGGGTTCGGGTTCCACGCTGAAGGAAACCCGGCGTTTTTCGCCCGGGCCGAGGGCGACGGCTTTCTGGGATACGCCGGCGCCGTTCAGGGAAACTCCGACCAGCAGTTCGTCCACGGACCTTTCCCCGTAGTTCCTGATTTCCACCCCCACGCTGATACGGGCCCCCGGTTCGAGTATCCTGTTTTCGATTCCGCAGCGGACGACCCCCGCGTTCTCGGTGTCTCCCCCGACGGGAAGGATCCACATCCGCGGCCTTGTCGGGGAGATGGACGGCGTACCGGTCCGCGGAGCGAATCCTCCTGCCTGCATATCCGAGGCAAGCACGATTTCGGGATTCGGGGCCGGATTTTCCGCCAGCCACATGCGGGCCCGGTCGACCGCCTGCAGGCAGTCTCCGTGCCGGGCGGTTTGGGATTGTTTCAAGACGGTTTCGATATTTTCACGGTCCAGAAGTTCGGCTTCGTTCGAGAAACCCGGCCGGAAGAGGACGATGCGGTCTCCGGGGGTCAGCGTCGACAGGTACGATTTCAGCCGGCTCAGCGCCTTATCGAACAGGGCGCCGCGGTCCATGCTTCCCGAACAATCGGCCACCAGAGCGACGGCTCCGGGGCGCCCCCCCGGTCCCGAATGGACAACGGGCCGCGAGAACGCCGCGACGATGAAAACAACGATAAGAAAGCGCGCCGCCAAAAGCAGTATCTCCCTGGCCCTGTCAAAGCGGGCCCTTTGCATTTTGACCCGCTTGAGAAAACGGATGGCGCTGAAAGGGACACGGACGGCCCTGGGGCGGGCGATGAAATGGATGAGAACCGGCAGCCCGGCCGCGGCAAAGAAGGCGAGAAAGAAGGTGTTTAAGAACTGAAGCATCCGGTTCAGGACGATCCGGAAAAATGGGCCTCAACGAGGTCGCAGACGATGTGGCCGACGGTGATGTGGCATTCCTGGACGCGGGCCGTCTCGTCCGACGGGATATGCATGGACCAGTCGGCCAGTGCGTCCATGGGACCGGCGTTTTTCCCCATGAAAGCGCAGACGACGAGACCGAGCCCGCGTGCCGTCTCCATGGCGCGGACCACGTTCGGCGAACGGCCGCTGGTGCTGATGGCGACGAGCACGTCTCCCCTTCGGCCGTAGGCCTCCACCTGGCGGCTGAACACGGTCTCGAAACCGAGATCGTTCCCCACGGCCGTCAGCACCGACGTGTCTGTGGTCAACGCGATGGCCGCCATGGCCTTGCGGTTCCGTTTGAACCGGCCCAGCATTTCGGCCGCCAGGTGCTGGCTGTCCGCCGCGCTTCCGCCGTTTCCGCAGAAAAGCACTTTTCCGCCCGATTCGAGCGACCGGATCAGAATGCCGGCGAGCCCGGCCACGGCATCGGCCTGGTTTTCGGCGAGATCCAGTTTGAGTTTCGCGCTTTCGGCAAGCTGGCTTTGAACCGCTTTTTTGGTTTCCATTGGCATCTCTATTGAAGTCCGAATATCTTCTTGATGAAGGGCCTCTTGCCCTCCGGCGCCAGGGGTTCCTCGGTTTGAATGGGGCCGCCTTCCACCATTCTGCGGGGATTGTCCACAAAGAGTGCCCGGGCCGTGTCTTTTCCCCATTTCTCGGTGACGAGGTCGCGGGCCTTTTTCAGCAGCATGGGCCGCGTTCCGGCGCTGTGCCCGTCGGAAGCCACGGCGTGCACCATGTGCCTGTCCACCAGTTCGAACGCGGTCTGACGGATGGTCTTTCCGAAATCTCCGGTGAGGCTGCCCGCGTTGATCTGAACCATGACGCCCTGCATGACGAATTGGTACACCAGTTCGCGGTTCTTGATCACCACGGCGTTCCGTTCGGGATGGGCGAGAACGGGCGTGATGCCCTCGAGGCTGAGCTTGAACAGCCTTTCGCCCGCGTCCATGGGCAGTTCGCCCATGGGCAATTCCATCATGAGGTATTTCTGGTTCCCGTTGATGGTGGCCATCCGCGAAAGGGGGTGGAACCGGGCCTGGCAGTGCAGCTCGGATCCGAGCCAGACCTTGAAAGGAATGCCGTTTTTTTGAATGAGTTCCTTCAGCTGCTGGAACTTGAACATCACCTTGCTCTCGAACGGCTCGTCGAGAACGTTCAGCACATGGGGCGAGCAGACGGCTCCCTCGATGCCGTCGCGGGCGGCCTGGCGGACCATGGCCAGCGATTCCTCCCAGTCGGAGGAACCGTCGTCGATCTGGGGAAGAAGGTGGGTGTGAATATCAATCATGAATCGCCTTTCCCCGCAGAATGAACGGCTCCGGCAAAGGCCTGGATGAGCCCGGAGGAGGCGCCGTCTTCGAGAACGTTTCCGGTCACGACGAAGGATGCCCCGGCCCTGACCATGGCCGACGCCTCTTCGGGCTTGCGTATTCCCCCGCCCACGATGACAGGGACGGACACGGTTTTCCGTACGACGCGGACCATCTCGTCGGGAACGGACAGTCTGGCTCCGCTTCCCGCCTCGAGGTAGACGAGGCGCATGCCGAGGTACTCCGCGGCAAGCGCATGGGCGGCGGCGATCTCGGGTTTATCGCGCGGGATGGGCTTGGTGTGGCTCATGAATTCGGCCGAGGTGACGCTTCCCGACTCGACCAGCATGTAGGCCATGGAAATGGGCTCGAGGCCCAGCGCCCGTATCACGGGGGCGTATTGGACCTGTTCTCCGATTAAAAAATGCGGATTCCTGCCGCTGACCAGGCTCATGAACAGAACCGCGTCGGCATGCCGCGAGAGCTGCCCGCCGCTTCCCGGAAAAAGGATGACGGGAATGCGCACGGCCTCCTTGAGGGAGCGGATGAGTCCGTCAAAGTCCGCGGAAAAAAGAAGGCTCCCGCCGACAAGAAGGGCGTCCGCGCCTCCGTTTTCGCATGCCGCTGCAAAACGGACCAGATCGTCCTTCGGCTTCTTGTCCGGATCGATCAGGACGAGGTACCCGGCGCCTTTTTGTTTCCGGATGTCGAGCAATTTCTGAAAAGTGGTCATATTTTAGTCTTCAGAAAAATAATCAGAATCACTTAAATCGATTGCTATTGCTAATTTATTCTAAATTATTAATAGTTCTTTCGGTGTCTTCGGTGTTGTTCGGTTTTTAATTCTTCTTTGCGCCTTTGCGTTTTTCTTTTTCCTCTGCGTCGCTGCGGTGACGACTTTATTTTAAAAACGATTTTACGATTTCAGGCATTCCGCGCAGCGCCTCGTCGAGTTTGGACGGATCCTTTCCGCCTGCAATGGCCAGGTGCGGCTTGCCGCCCCCGCTGCCTCCCATGATTTCGGCCGCTTTTTTCACGATGAGACCGGCCTGGAGCGATCTGGATTTGATGAGATCGTCCGTGACGACGCAGATGAGCGTGGCCTTGCCGCCGATCACTGCGCCGAGCATGCCCACACCCGACTGCAGTTTTTCCCTCAGCCTGTCGCCCGCCGCGCGCAATTCATCCGTATCCGCGGCGTCGACGCGTTCGGCGACCACCTTGAAGCCCGCCACCGACGACGCCTTGTTCTGCACCATGCCGTCTATTTCGGAACCGCCGGACGACTGCTGCGCCTTCCTGAGCCTTTTTTCCAGTTCCTTTTTTTCCTCGAACAGCGCCTTCATGCGGTCTGCGACTTCGTCGTCGCGGCACCTCAGAAGCGATTTCATGCTGTCGATCAACCGCCTGTCCACGAGACCGCGTTGTTCGGCCCCGGCGCCTGTCAGGGCCTCGATGCGCCGGACGCCCGCGCCCACGGCTTCCTCCGACACGATGCGGAAACTCCCGATCTCCCCCGTACGGTCGAGATGCGTTCCCCCGCACAGCTCCATGGAATAATCGCCGATCTGCACGACGCGCACCTCGTCCCCGTACTTCTCCCCGAAAAGCGCGGTGGCGCCCCTGTGTTTGGCTTCTTCCAGAGCGGCTTTGAATTTTTCGACGGCATGGTTTTTTCTCACGCGGTCGTTCACGCGGAGTTCCACATCCTCGATCTGTTCGGGCGTCATGGCCTGGGAATGCGTAAAATCGAACCTCAGCCGCTCGGACGACACGAGCGACCCCGCCTGGTTCACATGCTCCCCGAGAACCTCCCGCAGCGCTTGGTGCAGAAGGTGCGTGGCTGTATGGTTCCGGGCCGTCGAAAGCCGGCGTTCGCCGTCCACTGCGGCCAGAACGCGCATGTCCGATTGAATCTGCCCCTCGACAAGGACCCCCGTGTGGATGATTCTGTCTCCCTGCTTCTGAGTGTCATGGACCGCGACGGTGAATCCCTTTCCCCTGATTTCGCCCGCGTCGCCGGTCTGCCCTCCCGATTCCCCGTAAAAGGGCGTCCGGCTCAGAACCAGGTCCACGCGGTCGCCGCGGACGCGGATTTTGCGTATGTCCGCATCCGTCGTCAAATTCTCATACCCGATGAATTCTGAATCCTTCCCCTCGCTGACGTCTTTCCACGTCGATGCGTCGTCATGGAAAAATTTGTGGCTTTCCCTTCCCCTTTCCTTCTGCTGCGACATTTCCTTTTCAAAACCCGCTTCGTCCACTTCGAGGCCCTTTTCACGGGCCAAGAGCTGAGTGAGGTCCAGGGGAAAACCGTAGGTGTCGTAGAGCTTGAAGGCGTCGGCGCCCGACAGCTTCTTCGACCCGGTTTCGACGGCTATTGCCTCGAAAATTTCGATGCCCCGGTCGAGGACCTCGTTGAAACGCTCCTCCTCGTTTTTCACGACGTCCGTGACGTGCCGGGCCCGCCTGGCCGTCTCGGGATAGGCTTCGCCCATGACGTCCACCACGGTCGATACGAGCTTGTAGAGGAACGGTTTGTGCATGCCGAGCCGGCGTCCGTAACGGCATCCGCGCCTGAGCAGCCTGCGCAGCACATAACCGCGCCCCTCGTTGGAGGGAAGCACGCCGTCTGCGACGGCGAACGTCAGCGCCCGCATGTGGTCGGCGATGACCCTGAAGGCGGGCAGCAGGGCCGGTTCACGGTGCGGTTTCCCGCTGATTTCCTGCACTGCGTCCAAAATCGGAGTGAACAGGTCCGTTTCGTAATTGGACGCCTTCTTCTGCAGCACGGCCACGGCCCTTTCAAAACCCATGCCCGTGTCCACATGCCTGGCGGGAAGGGGCGTCAGCTTGCCCATGGCGTTGTGGTCGTACTGAATGAAAACCAGGTTCCACAATTCAATGTATCTGGCGCAGCCCCCGTTCACCTTGCAGATGTGCCCGGGTTCTCCGGCACGGTCGCAGAACCCGTCGCCCTGGTCGATGTGAATTTCGGAACACGGACCGCAGGGGCCGGTTTCCCCCATTTCCCAGAAGTTGTCCTTTTCACCGAAACGGAGGATGCGCGAAGGGGCGATGTCCGTCGTTTTCTTCCACAGTTTTTCGGATTCCTCGTCTTCGCGGAACACCGTGGCCCACAGCCTGTCTTTGGGCATACCCCACGTTTTCGTGACCAATTCCCAGGCCCAGGCGATGGCTTCTTCTTTGTAATAATCGCCGAACGACCAGTTGCCCAGCATCTCGAAAAAGGTGTGGTGGTAGGTGTCGTGCCCCACTTCCTCGAGGTCGTTGTGCTTGCCGCTGACCCGGATGCACTTCTGGGAGTCCGCTGCGCGTTTGTACGGCCTGGTGCCCGCGCCCAGAAAAACGTCCTTGAACTGGTTCATGCCCGCATTCGTAAACAGCAGGGTCGGATCATCAAGCGGCGCCACGGGCGCGCTGGGAACGATCTTGTGCCCGCGCTTCTCGAAAAAATCGAGAAATGACTGTCTGATTTCAGATGCTCTCATAGGTTGCCGGGTCTGATGGCCTTCCCTGCCATGGCGGATTTGTCATCAATCAAGAACGCATATCCTGCGGCCTGACTGCTACAGGTTAAGAAAAATGAACGAAAAAATCAACTGCCTTTTCGTCAGGGCGCCGCGCGCGGGTTCCCACGGAAACGCCGTTCAGGCATGGAGGCGCCTTGGCGATGGTCACGTTGAACGGATGAGCGGCAAAAGAATGCGGCTTCACCCTTCTCGATCTGCTCCCCGGGCCGGTTGAACGCGTTCACTTCCACGGATTTGCCTGGGTGCTCGTTGAAAAAATATTTTGGGCACTCACACTTCGTCTTCCCATAATGCATCCTGAACGACGGCCGATATCACGTCCCATTCAAAACCGCGCCTGAACAGCATGTCGGACAGCTTCTGTTTCATTTTCCGTTTGTTGTCCTGCGGCAGGCTGCTTTTCCTCTTTTCGACGAGCCGTTTCGCCAGGTCGGTTTCAGATGCCGGCCCGTAGGCTTCGTCCACGGCCGCTTCGGCAGACGCCTCGTCGATTCCCTTCTGCTGCAATTCCATCCTGAGCAGCCTCTTTCCCATGGCGCGCTGCAGAAGACGCGAACGGGCGTACGACAGTGCGAAGGCCTTGTCGTCGAGAAGCCCGACGCGGACGAAGTCGCCCACAACGCGTTCCGCGGTCCGTTCCGAAAAACCGGCCTCCAGCAGGCGCCTGCGTATTTCCACCGCGCTTCGCGCCGCGTGCGAAAGCAGGGCCAGCGCCTTTTTCTTGGCGCGGGAACGTTCCTCCGAAAGCAGCACGTCGTCGATCATGCTTTCGGCGATTGCGTCGCCCTCGTGCAGGTGGTGCCTGATCAATACCTCGCCTTCAAGCCCGAAGGCGAAAGCGCCGTCGAGGTACACATTGAACCGGTTCTCCGCTTTCTGTTGCGGCTCGATCCTGGTGATCTTGAACTGGGGCGAAGACACGGCGGCTCAACCTCGGGAACGGGCACCGGTCGGCGGACCAAAGGCGGGACGGCTCAGTTTTTTTTCTCCTTCGGCTTCGCTTCGGGTTCGGGTTTGATCAGTCCCATTTTCTCGCGTACGGCCGTCTCCATTTTTACGTACAAATCCTGGTTTTCCTTCTGTTCCATGAATTTCTTGACGTTTTCCCTGCCCTGGCCTATGCGTTCCTGCCCGAAGGTGTACCAGGTGCCGCTCTTTTCCACCGTACCCAGCTCCACGGCCAGGTCCAGCAGGTCGCCGGAATGGGAGATGCCCACTCCGTACATGATGTCGAATTCGGCTTCCTTGAAGGGCGGCGCGACCTTGTTCTTCACCACCTTGACCTTGGTGCGGCTGCCGACGATGTCGTTGCCCTCCTTGATGGGCGCAAGCTTGCGGATGTCCAGCCTGACCGAGGCGTAGAATTTGAGCGCCCTTCCCCCCGTGGTGGTCTCGGGATTGCCGAACATCACGCCGATTTTTTCGCGGATCTGGTTGATGAAAACCACGGTCGTGTGCGATTTGCTGATGGCGCCGGTGAGTTTGCGCAGGGCCTGCGACATCAACCGGGCCTGCAGCCCCATCTGGGCGTCGCCCATCTCCCCTTCGATTTCCGCCCGCGGCACAAGCGCCGCCACGGAGTCGATCACGATGATGTCGAGCGCACCGCTGCGCACAAGCGTCTCGGTGATTTCGAGCGCCTGCTCGCCCGTATCGGGCTGTGAAACGAGCAGGTCGTCGATTTTCACGCCCAGCGCCCTGGCGTAAACCGCGTCCATGGCGTGTTCGGCGTCGATGAAGGCCGCGATGCCTCCCCTCTTCTGGGCTTCGGCCACGACGTGCAGGGCCAACGTGGTCTTGCCTGACGATTCGGGTCCGAAAATCTCCACCACGCGGCCCCTGGGAATGCCGCCCACCCCGATGGCCGCATCCAAAGCAAGGGAACCGGTCGGAATGACGTCGATATTCTCGATTCCCACCCTTTCCCCCAAACGCATGACCGAGCCCTTGCCGAATTGCCTGTCGATCTGGCCGAGGGCCAGTTCCAGTGCTTTCATTTTATCGCTGTTTTTTTCTTCCATGTTTTTATCCTTTTAAATGGGTGATGGCAATGGGCGTGTACCGGGCGCCGCAGACAAGCAGTTCGCTTCGCATGACATGAACGGCGTTTGCCGTGAAGGCGCCCGCGTCGAACGTCCGGTTTTGCAGCAGGCGAATCGCCCCGTCCATTCCGGCCTGAGACCGCACTCGGCCGAGCGTCAGGTGAGCGCGAAAAGCCCTTTTCTCCTTTTCGAACCCCATGGGCGAAAGCGCCGAATCGATCAGGCCGGCCAGCTCCGAAAGCCTGTCGGCCCCTTCGGTGGCTCCGACCCACAGCACATTGGGCCGTTTTGCGTTTGGAAAAGCGCCGGTTTTCGCGATGCGAACCGTAAAAGGCCTCACGGAACCGACGGCCTCTTCAATCCGGCGGACCACTTCGGCCGTGTCCCGTTCTTCGACGTCGCCGAGAAATTTGAGCGTGACGTGCATGCTTTCAGGCCTGACCCATTTGACGTCGGCCCGCGTCTTAATCAGATCTCCCTCGAAGATTCCGATCTGTTCTTTCACGGATTCCGGGACGGGAACGGCGATGAATGTTCTGATCGGTTTATCCACGGCTTCTGTGTCGTTTTCTTAATAAAAATAACCCGAAAAATCCATAAAAACAACCTAAAAAAACCAAGCCGGGCACAGATTTTAAAAATAGCCAAAAAAGATGAATAATTCGTTTTTATTTGATTGTTTTTATAATATTATTAAAAATAAAATGATTATTGCGCAAAATCGATCTGAACTTACGGTACACTTGTGCGGATCTGAATGAAACATGTTTCTAAAACAAATGCCTCAAGTCATGCCCAGCATGCGCCTGGCCAAATCAAGGGCGGCCATTGAGAATCTTTCTTGATTCCACAGCCTGTCCCTCATGAAAATGCGTTTTTCCGTGACAGTTCGGGATGAATCGCTGTAGCCGATATACACAAGCCCCACGGGCTTTTCCGGGGTTCCGCCCGCGGGACCGGCGATTCCCGTTGTCGAAATGCCGACATCCGTGCCGGCGCATCGCCTGATTCCTTCGGCCATGGCCGAAGCCGTTTCCGCGCTGACGGCTCCATGTTCTTTCAGGATGGATTCGGGAACGTTCAGAAGCCGGATCTTCATGCCGTTGCCGTAGGCCACGACGCCGCCCGAAAAATACGCGGAACTGCCTGGAATATGGGTCAGCTTGTTCGCGACCAGGCCGCCCGTACAGGACTCGGCGGTCGACAGCGTCCGCATTTGTCGGACCAGAAGGGCGCCGACCACGCTTTCGAGCGTGTCGTCATCCGTGCCGAAAATGAACCGTCCCGCGCGTTCGCGTATGAATGCTTCCCCGTTTTCGAGAACCGATTCGCAGGACGCCTTGTCGTCTCCGAAAATAACGAGGCGCAGATTCATGCCCGATGTCTGGGGCAGAAACGCCAGCTTCACTTCGGGGAAACGATCGGGAAAATCCGCGATGGAGTCGTAGAGATCCGATTCGGGAACACCGACGGTTCTGAGCATGCGCGACAGGAACACCCGGCCTTTTCCCGCCTCGGCGAGACGGGTCATCACCTGGCCGTGCATCATGCGTTCGGCTTCCGCCGGCACACCGGGAAGAATGAAACAGAGAACGGCGCCCCTGCGGAAGAGAAAACCCGGCGCCGTTCCATTTTCATTCTGAAGGAGTTCCGCCTTGACGGGAATCCAGGCCTGGACCCGGTTCGAAGGCGACGCGGTCCGCCCGCGGCTCCTGAAATAGGCCTCGATTCTTTCGTATACGTCCTTTCGATAAACCAGTTCCGATTCGAAAAAACGGGCCGCAACCGATTTCGTGATGTCGTCATGCGTGGGACCGAGACCGCCGGTGAGCACGAGCAAGTCGTTGTCTTTCACGGCCGATTCGAGCGCGCCCAGCAGGGCCGGTTCGTCGTCCCCCACGGCGGTCACCCGCCTCACCGAGTGCCCGGCCTGCACCAGCATGCCGGCGATCATGGAAGCGTTGGTGTTCACCACCAGGCCGGTCAGAAGTTCGTCGCCGACCGAAATGATTTCGACGTTCATCTATAGGACCCGCATGACAATCATGTGCGCCAGCCTCAGAACAGCGTTCGCGTACAAACCCGCCGCCGCATCATCGATCATGACGCCCCACCCCCGGGGCAGGTTCTGGGCCCTGTCCACCGGAAAAGGCTTGACGATGTCGAAAAGACGGAACAGGAAAAAGGCGCCGAGCAGCCAGAAATGGTTCAGCCAGGAGGGGAAAAAAAGAAGCGAAATCCACATGCCCGCCATCTCATCCACATTGATGATGCCGGCGTCATGTCCGTACCTTTTTTCGGTTTCGGTGGAGGCCCAGACACCGATAAAAAAAACGGCGACGACAGCGCCGGGAAGAATCTCGGGACGGCCCACCGGCGTCCAGCGATACAGAGCCAGGGCGAACAGGCTTCCCACGGTTCCCGGCCCGACCGGGAAATGCCCCGTGAACAGGCTGGTGGCGATCAGGCGGGAGATCCACCGGCTCAAACGGTTACGCATCGGATGAAATGAAAATGCGGACCAGATTGGCCGTGATGGCGCGGACATGGGCGAAATTATCGATAAGATATTTGACACCGGTCACCACGGTCAGCACCGTGATGCTCAGGCTGAGCACATAGGAGATATCCCACTCCGCCATCTTTTCCAAAATGACGGCCACCACGCCGCCAAAACGGCTCGAGACCAGCAGGTACTGGATGAAGATGACGTACAGGACAACGAATTGGAGGTAGGTTTTCACCTTGGCGAAACGGCTTGTGATGATGGGTTTGCCTTTGAGTATGGCGTACGACCGCAGTCCGGTGATGCTGAAATCGCGGACCACGATGATCAGCACCATCCAGGTCGGCACGTAACCGAGGTTGCTGATGCAGATGAAAGCCGAAGAAACCAGTATTTTATCGGCCAGAGGATCGAGAAACTGCCCCCACATCGTGATGATGTTGTATTTGCGCGCCGCATAGCCGTCGTAATAATCGGTGATCGACGCCACGGTAAAGACGATAAACGAAAGAATTTTAAACGCCATGTTGTCCAGATACAGGAGCGCCACGAAAACCGGCGTCAGCAGGATGCGCAAAAGGGATAATTGATTGGGCAGGTTTATCTTCATTCCATTCTCAATCTGCCTTCCATGGCCTTGGCGATGGTCACGGAGTCGTTGAATTCGAGCGCCCCGCCGAACGGGATGCCCCGCGCGATGCGGGTGATTTTGATTCCCTT
>JBFZEN010000028.1:0-7547 GCA_041306805.1 bacterium | reverse complement strand
ATGTTTTTAGGCGGAGTGTTTGCGGGCCCTGTCTATGAATTATTGGGCAGGAAGGGCCTGGGAACCGCCGTATTCCCTCCCCGGGAGACCGCATTGGCGGACGGGGAAATCGCATTCAGGCAGCACGCGGGCGGTCATACGGTCGGACCCAATTGGCCTGCGTTTATTGAATATGCCGAAAGGTATTTTGCCAGGTGAAACGGATCTTCGAAATATCCCGTATATTCATGGGCCCGGGAAATGCCTGAATATCATGATCAACTATTATTATCAGTCAATACATTCTTGGCTTATATAGACCTTATGATGGAGAAGAGGCATCGTATGAAGTCACGGTTAATTGATGCGGTGATGCTGGTGTGTATGGCGGCCGTTATTCTGTCGTGCGCGGGGTCGTCTGGCGGAAAGACCGGATCTGCCGGCGGACAAAGAGACAGCCTGAAATCACCCGCTCAGGAACCCGCTGCGGCCGCGGCAGCCTATAAGGCGGTTCCCCGGACCGACCCGAACTCGATGACCGCCCACGCCCAGCTGCTGGAAAAGACGAAAAAAGGTCGAATCGACGTCTATTTTGCGGGCAATTCCATCACGCGCCGCTGGGGCGCTACGGATTATCCGGATTTCCTGGCCCACTGGACGCGGCATTTCTTCGGCTGGAATGCCGCCGACTTCGGATGGGGGGGCGACGGGCTTCAACACATCCTGTGGCGCCTTCAAAACGGGGAGCTGGACGGCGTTCATCCGAAGGTCATCGTCCTGCTCGCCGGCACCAACGATGTCGGCCATATCGCGCCCGATGGCGCCGACGAGGCGGAAGTGGCGCGCATCATGGATGGCTTCAAGGCAATACTTGAAACCATGCGGGCGAAGGCCCCCGAAGCCGTTTTTGTCGTGACGGGCATATTCCCACGCAACGACCACATGGCGGCCATGCCCGTCATAAATAAAATAAACGACAACCTGTCCAAACTCGCGGACGGCAGGAAAATCCGGTATCTCAACATCAACGACAGGCTCGCGGACGGCGGCGGCAGGCTTTTCGACGGCATGACGGTCGACGGGCTTCACCCCTCGCTCAAGGGGTACGAGGTCTGGGCGCAGGCCTTGAAACCGGTTCTCACCGAATTGCTCGGTCCGCCCGGAGACATTGACTACGGGCCGCCTCCCACAGGCGATCCAAAAGCGGGCGCCGCAGGAACCGGGCCGCGTTAAACCTGGTATCACCGGCTCCGCGGCCTTCGAGGAAATTCACGGCCGTCTCTCCCTGCAGGCGACTCTTGTGGTAATCTGATTGAATGGGTGTTCAGTCCTGTTTTTCAGTCAACGGAGGCACTGATGTCAGAATCAAGGTTCTATCATATATCTCAGGAGGGAAAACTCTCACGCGTCGCAACCGATGACGCGGCTCTGGCTGCGGCAAAGAACGGAGGCTTTGTATGGCTGAATTACTGCCAGCCGGCAATGGATGAACTCTCGAAGCTCATCCTTCCCCTGGGGCTCCACCCGCTTTCCATCGAGGATTGTTTTGACGAAAACCAGATTCCCAAGATTGAAAATTTCCCCCGGAACACCTTCGTTCTCTTCAACACATTCGGCTATTCCAGGAAGAAGCTTAAGATCAGCGAGATCGACCTGTTTATCGGCGGCGACTTTCTTGTCACCGTCAGCCAGCGCGATTCCGAAAACCGCCCGGTTTTGGACGGAATCGAGCATATCGTGGAAATGGACGCCGAGAACGCCCGGCATGGACCGTCGTTCCTGATGCACGTCATTTTGGACCATGTGGTGGACCAGAAGTTCCTGGCGGCTGACTTTCATCACCACCATCTTCATGCCGCTCACGCTGTTGGCCGGAATCGGCGGCATGTCGGAGTGGTCCATGATGACCGGTTCGCATCACTGGAAGATCGCCTACCCGGCCTTCCTGCTGGCGATGGTGCTGATCGGTTTTGCCAACGACTACATGCTCAAGCATCTTGAGAAGAAAAGCGGATGACGGGACGCGCGGTCACCGGGATACACGGCGGCATCAACCGTTCCAGCCAAACCAGGAGATCAAACCATGTTCAGGAAAACAATGGAAATCATCATTCTCGCGGCGGTCGCCGCGTCCGTTTTTTCATGCGCTTCCCGGACTCAATTTCGGATTCGAACGGGAGTCAATGTCAGCCACTGGCTTTCCCAGAGCGACAAGCGGGGCGTGGAACGGGCGGCCTATATCACCGAAGCGGACTTCAGAAAAATCGCTTCCATGGGGTTCGACCACGTCCGGATTCCCGTCGACGAGGTCCAGCTTTGGGATTCGCTCGGGCACAGGGAGGAAGAGGCTTTCAAGCTGCTCCATCAGGCCGTCGGATGGGCGTTCGCGAACAGGCTGCGCGTGATCGTGGACCTGCACATCATCCGCTCGCATTATTTCATTGCGGAAACCAACCCGTTGTGGAGCGATCCGGCCGAGCAGGATAAACTGGCCGATCTGTGGCGGCAGCTCTCCCTGGAACTGCGTTCGTATCCGACAGGAATGCTGGCCTATGAAATCCTGAACGAAGCCGTGGCGGACGACCCGGAGGACTGGAACATTTTGCTCAACAGGATGATCGCGCAGATCAGGGAGCAGGAACCGGACCGGATGATCGTGGCCGGGTCGAACCGCTGGCAGATCCCCTCCACGTTTCCAGATTTGAGAATACCCGAGAACGACCCGAATATCATGCTGAGTTTCCATTTTTATACACCGATGGCACTGACACATCATCTGGCGCCGTGGAACCCCGTCGGTGAATACACCGGTCCGGTCAAATATCCGGGGCAGATCGTGGACACGCTGGCCTACCGGAAACTCTCCAAATGGACGGTCGAAACCATGCGGAATCATGCCAACGGCTATTTCGACAGGGATATTCTTGAAAAAGTGATGCTTCCGGCGATCAGAACGGCGAAGGAGAAAAACCTGCCCCTGTTCTGCGGCGAATTCGGGGTCTACCCGACCATTCCGAATGACATGAGGCTTCGATACTACGAGGATCTCTGTGACATTTTCAAAGCCAACCCAATTGCCTATTGCCACTGGTGTTACAAGGGCGATTTCCCCGTTTTGAACGACCGGGGCGAACCCGACGCCAGACTGGTGTCGATTTTAACGGCAAAATAAAAACGATTGCCGTGACTCATCGTGTCGATCCACTCCGGCTGTATCCATACGCTTCCGAGGGTCACCGGACGTATCGTTTTGCGTTCGCCGTGAAACCGGTCACCGCCCCCGACGTCTTGTTGGCGAAGACCTCGACCTTGATCTTCCGGGATTCAAGCAGCTGCACCGCGACCACGTCGGTGCCGCCCGCATGCATGGTCTGGTACTTCACGAAACCGTCGGTCCGGGTGACGGTCGCGGGATCGGGTGAATTTCCGTTCACAAAGCAGCAGAAAGGCGCCGCGCTCCACCCCCCGCCGCAGGCGATGCATATCTTCCACGGTTCCCACATGTCGTAGACAAACGCCAGCTGGGCTTCGCCGTACAGGTAGCTCGACGCCTCCCATGTGACCGGGGTGCCCTCGAGAAACCAGTTTCCCGACAGGGCCCCGTCGATGTCGAAATCGATTTTACCGCCGCGCGGCTCCGCGGTTCTGCGGTTCCTGGCGAGGAGTTTTTGCCTCACGTCCGCGGTGAAATAGAGGTAGACATCCCCGCAATGGAGGGAGTTTTCGTGGTACCGGCCTGGAACAATGAAATGCCTTGTGGTGTCGTAATCGATCACCCCGACGTCGAGGTAGCTGGTGGCCCGGCCGATCGAATCGCCCGCCAGCACTTCGGCCCCGGCCTTCACGCGGCCGTACGGATTCTCGACGTGGTCGAGGTACGAGGTGACCCTGCCGGTGTGCTTGAATTGAATGCTGTAGTCGTCAAACCCTGAATTGTAGTGAATGGTCTGGATGGTCCCCGCGGCATGGGCCCTCACGAGGTGCGAACCGGGTCCCTTGAGATAAAAACCCATGTGGTTGCTCGGAAATGTGTGTCCGGGCGGATTCAGGTTGCCCATGGGACAGGCGATGTCGATGGCGCCGTACTCCACGGGCGGGACTTCGAACACGACCGGACCCATAGGCCCGACGATCGTCGTCTTTGGGTCACAGGAGACGGTCATGACCAGGGCGATGACAAAAAGCGCGGCAGATCGCATTTGCGTTTCCTCCATGGGCTGACAGGCGGGTCGACCGTCTGCCGCGGAAATGAAAGAAAAAGCCGTCCTCAGGAAGCCCGTGCAGGCGGCATACCATCCACCGGCAGCATTCGTTTATAAAGCATTCTTGCCTGTCTATCAGGCATTGGATGATTGTGAGTCATGCGCGGCCGTCTTGGGAATCGCCGGATTGTGGACTTGCAGCGGAACCGTTCATTCGAGAATCAACAGCTTACGATATAAACAACGCCCGGCATTTTCCAGCCGATAGAGATAAACTCCGCTGGCCAATCCGTCCGCATGAAACGGAATCGAATGCTCCCCTGCCGTCATTTCATCGTCGAGCACGAGCGCAACGCGGCGTCCCTGAACGTCGAATACGGAAAGCGTAACGCGGCTTTTCTTCTCGATCGTGAATGTGATGGTTGTCGCCGGGTTGAAGGGATTGGGATAGTTTTGCGCCAGAGTCATTTTCTGCGGAAACGGGGACGACTGCCGGTCGACCGCGGTGGAGCCGTCGAAACGAACGACATAGATGCCGCTTTCCTCACATAGAACGTAGATCAAACCGTTGTTCAGCCCTATGTCGACGGCTTCGACTCCGGTAACGTAATATCCCGCTTCCACCGGCAGCGCCGGATTGGAGACATCCACGACGCGCACTCCCTTCGACCCGTCCGCCAGGTAGACATAGGGTTCGGCCACGGCGAGTCCCCGGCAACTTCCCGGAGTGTCGAATGCGCCTATCTGGACGGGATTCGCGGGATTCGACGCATCGATGATCAGCAAGCCGGATTTTTGATCCGTTATGTAAACACGACTGCCGCTGACCGCAACGCCTTCGCAGTCACCCGGCGTATCGAAAGAACCGGTTTTGACCGGATACGCGGGATTGGAAACGTCGATAATGCAGAGCCCGGCCGTGTAATCGGCGACATAGGCGTAAGAACCTTCCACCGCCACGTCGGTGGCTTCGTCGTTGGTGACCCGATGGGCGGTTTCAACCGGATGGGCCGGATTAGAAACATCGATGATGCATAATCCGCTGTCCCGGTCGGCCACATAGACAAAATTGCCTTTTTTCGTCAACGATTCCGAAAAGTATTTGGTGTCGTAAAAGCCTGTTTCAACCGGCAGAACCGGGTTGGAGATGTCGAGATTGCGCAATCCTTTGGTGCCGTCCGCTATAAAGGCCGTCTGCCCCTCTATGACGATGTCGCTGCAATAGGCCTGGGTCAGAAATCGGGTTGCCTCGCCCGGGTGGCCAGGGTCTGCAAAATCGATCATCGTGATACCCGGGCTTCCGGAGGCCACATAGCCCACGGAACCGCTGAAAGCGATATTGACCGCCAGGCCGTAAGCATATCTGCCGATTTCCACGGGCTTGGTTCGATCGGCCACATTCAGGGCGATCATGTCGGCATAGTCTTGATTCATGATAAAGAGACTGTCTTCGACTGCCGCATATTCCACATTGGCATTGGGTCTGAATCTGCCCTTATACAGGGGATTGAGCGTATCCCGCACATCATAGATTCTTATGCCGTTGGAGGCATTGGTCACATAGACATAACCGTCGCCGTACACGATATCATAGGCAGAGCTGCCCCCGCTCATGCTGCTCTTTACCTGCGGATTGGCCGGATCTGAGACGTCGATGATGTGCATATAGCCGGACCTATCCGCGGTATAGACATAGTGGCCGTTTACGGCAACTCCGTTGACAGTATGACCCAGATCGAGAGAATCGATTTCCGACGGATGGGCGCGATCGGTCATGCGGACGATCTTCAGTCCGTTGTCATCATTGGCGACATAGGCATAATCGCCCCGGACCGCGACGTCCCTGGCGCAACCCTTCGTATCGAACAATGAAACCTTCACGGGAGCGGCCGGCGTGGCCACATCGAACGTGCACAAGCCATCCCAGCCGCATGCCAGGTAAAGGTAAGAACCGCTCAGCACGGCGGCCAGGACATGGTTCCCAATAGGGATCGACCCCTCCTGCACCGGATTGTCGCGGTCGGAATAATTGTAAATGCGCATGGTCTCGTCATCATCGATCACATAGGCATAGGTTCCGTCCACGGCGACGGCAGCGACGGGCGAAGAATGGGCCAGCTGCGCGCACTGCCGCGGATGGGCCATATCGTTGAAATCCATAATGGAAAGAAAGCGGCCGTCTCCGAAGAATGCCAGGTGATTCTTGAGCGCCACCGCGTCGCACGGTCCGTGCACCCAGCGGCCGGTCAAAGTGCAGTTCAAGCTGTCGGCGGCCGGCGCCCTTTGCGCCAGTGCCATGAATAACCATAAAACGAAAAAGCGTACCGCGCGATCGGTTGAATTCTTCATGGAATCCTCTCTTTCGATGATGTGTCATTTGATCGAATGCCGGGCCGGGAGAGTTACAATCGTGATAAGAACGCCTGGTCTCCTCCGGATAAGGGGCAACTCTCAAAAAGGGTGCTGACAGGCTGTTTGCAGCAGTTCTTACGACGAGCGTGACGATATAAAACTTTATTGAAATATATGAATTCCCCTTATCAAAAGCAAGACCACCGATCATTTTCGGGGGACGTTTCTTTCAGTTCAACGCTCTTTTGCCGCCAATATAGGATGATGATTTTTTCGCGAGCAGGATCGTGCATGGAACTTTTCCGCGTAAAAACGGCATCATAATTGACTTGACATTGTTTTTTTCCATATATAACTTTCTCCTAAGAATCACGCGCGCAAACAAGACTCTGAGGAACGTAAAAAGCGCCTGGATCAAAGAACAGCCTATCCGCGCCGGGAAAGGACATCTGTCAGGGTATCAGGTGAACATGGCGGTGACTTTCGTGCTCGAAGATGTGACTGGGGACGGATATTTTTAAAACAATTTCGGAGGAAATCATGGCGCGATGGATATCGACGATGACGAAAATTGTTTTCATTTTTCTGATTGCATGTCCCGTGCACTCCACCGAGAAAATCGCCGTTCTCGATTTTAAAAGCCTCATGGCTCCCGAGCAATTGGGCATTGCCGTTGCTGAAATTCTCAGAACCGAGCTCGGTGAACTGGGCGATTATACGATTATTGAACGGGGCATGCTGGAACAGCTCATCGATGAGCAGTCTCTTCAATTAAGCGGGGCCGTCGATTCGGAAACAGCCGTAAAAATCGGCAAGCTGATCGGTGCGAACATGGTCGTGGCAGGCAGTATTATCAAGACCGGAGAGATCTATACGATCAATTCCAGGTTTATTGAAGTGGAAACAGGCATTGTCAGAACCGGGAAAAACATCCGGGGGCAGGGAGAAAATCAAATCTCGGCCATGGTGCATCAATTGGCCCTGATGATTACGGGAAAAACCGAGATTCCCGGG
>JBFZEN010000027.1:0-2752 GCA_041306805.1 bacterium | reverse complement strand
CTTTGATAGATTTCATGCGTAACCTGAAAGACATCGCTCAAGGAGCCTGAATGAAACCCATTCTCTCGGCAAAAAACGTCACCAAACGCTACGCCAAAGGCGCGGCCCAGATCACGGCCCTGAGGGGAGTATCCCTCGACGTCAAGCCCGGGGAATTTCTGGCCGTGGTGGGCAGGTCCGGTTCGGGCAAATCGACCTTGCTGAACGTGCTGGGAGGCCTCGACGAGGTCACCTCGGGCAGCATTTTCGTGAACGGCAAAGACATCGCCGGCATGAAAAGAACGGAACTCGCCCATCACCGCAGGCGCACCGTCGGCATGATATTCCAATCGTTCAACCTCATTCCCTCGCGCACCGCGCGGGAGAACGTCGAGCTGGCCCTGGCATTCAACAACGTGGGCCGGAGCGAGAGACGAAAAAAGGCGGCCCGTCTTTTGTCGTCCCTGGGGCTGAAGGAGAGAATGGACCATTTGCCGTCTGAGTTGTCCGGCGGCGAGGCCCAGCGCGTGGCCATCGCCCGGGCCCTGGCCAACGATCCCTCCGTGCTTCTGGCGGACGAGCCCACGGGCAACCTCGACAGCGCCACTTCCGCCGAAATTCTCGGCCTGTTGCACGACTTGAACCGCGGGCAAAACCTGACCGTGGTCATGGTCACGCACGACAAGGCGTCGGCCCGGCGCGTGGCCGGCCGCACCGTGGAGTTTCTGGACGGGCGCATCGTGAGCGAAACCGGAAAGGGGATAAGGCCATGACGTTCGATGAAACCCTGCGCATCGCGGTCTCGAACCTGTGGCGGACCAAGTTACGCACGTTCCTCACGACTTTGGGCGTGGTGATCGGCATCGGCGCCCTCGTGTCGATGATGTCATTCGGCACCGGCATGCAGAAGAACATCACCGAGATGTTCGAGAAGAACGACCTGTTCACCAGCATGCAGGTGCTTCCCCAAAAGGTCGACGTGGCCGAGGCCATGCAGGCCGGCCCCGAGGGTCTGGCCGGGCTGATGAAGCCGCCTGATGCGGGCAAACCGGCGCTGGACGATTCGGCCCTCCAAAAAATCCGCCTGATCGGGGGCGTCTCCCTCGCGTATCCTGAAGTGTCCTTTCCAGCGAAAATCCGTTTCCGTGGGCAAGAGGTAAAAACCCAGGTCAGGGGCCTTCCCGCCGGCATGGCCCGGTACAAGCCTTACAGCGAAATTCCGTATGGACGGTTTTTCAACGGCGACACCGAAAACTCATTGATTGTCAATCCCCCGCTGCTCCGCAAATTGAAGATACTGCTTGTGGAACCCGGAAAATCCATTCGCATGTCCGCCGAAGACACGCTGCGCGGCATGGTTTGGCTCAGCCCCGATTCGCTTCTGGGCCGCGAGGTGGAAGTGGTTTCATCGGTCGTGGACGTCCCGAGCCTTATGCGGAATCCCTTCGCCGCGATGTCCTTCGACGGCGTCGTGCCCCTGAAAGAGCAGACCACCCGCCTGCGCATCGCGGGCATAGCCCGGATTCAGTCCGACGTGAACGGCCCCTACCGCGATAGGGGCATTTACGTACCGCTGAAGACGGCGCAGAGCATGCCTCATATGGGATTTTCCAATATATGGGAATTGGTGGGAAAAGATGCGGAGAAAAAGGGCTACCCGTCGTTGTACGTCCGGGTGAAAAAAGTGACGGCCCTCGACACCGTGAAAAAACAGATCGAAGCCATGGGTTTCGGCACTCTGGCCATTGCGGACCAGCTTCAGGAGTTCAAGAAGGGATTCCTGATTTTCGACATGGCCCTGGGCGCGGTCGGAACCATCGCCCTGGTGGTGGCGGCGCTGGGCATCATCAACACCATGGTCATGTCCATTCTCGAACGGACCCGCGAGATCGGCATCATGAAGGCCATCGGCGGAAGCGAAAATGAAATCAGGGGCATTTTCTTCATCGAGGCGGGCGCGATAGGCCTGCTCGGCGGCATTTTCGGTCTCATGCTCGGCTGGGTTGTGACACGCGTCGCCAATATGATAGCCAATATTTACATCGCCCGGCAGGGCGGACCGCACATCGATTATTTTTACATTCCGCCCTGGCTAATCCTGGGCGCCGTGGTTTTTTCCATTCTGGTCAGCCTTCTGGCCGGAATGTATCCCGCGGCCCGCGCCGCCCGGGTGAACCCCGTCGAGGCGCTGCGGCACGATTGATTGGATCAAAACGATTTTAGAATATGATGATATAAATCGATAAGAGATCCGGAACATTTAAATATTTTCAACCACAGAATCCGCAGTGACTGCGAAGAAGGGTCCCTTTTTTTATGATTCGTTCTCGACCCTGTTTTATAATTCGAGACACTGTTTCAATTTTCCTATCGCTTCAGCGTGTTTCTTAGTATTCATCAGTCGTAGATTCTGCAACTTCCACTGGACCGCCGGCAGTGCTTCCACTCCGCCGACGCCCAACAAGACCCACTCGGGGCGAAGTTCCTTGATTGAGAGAATAAAATTCCTTTCATCGTTTGTCAAATCTGATTGTATTTTCTTGACGAGTTGATCGCGCGCATCCCGAAGCTCCTGCAGGGTGACCGGTACGCGGGTCATTCCAATAAATTCGTTTCTGAAGATATCCAGGATATCCTTGAAATTGGGATTGAGTAATTCTACCATGGGCCGTGGATGTTGACGATCCAGGGCCGCGCAGAGCTTACCGCCGAACAAATCGGGAAAGGATAAAACCTTTGCTTTTGGCGCCATGTTGAAAAGAGCGAGACCGTC
>JBFZEN010000026.1:0-9663 GCA_041306805.1 bacterium | reverse complement strand
ACCGGTATGCGGCGCTGCGCGGACTCGAAAAGGCGCTCGGCATCTCCATTCCCCCGAAAGCGCAGGCCATGCGCGCGCTCATGCACCTGGGCGAATTCGTCGAAAGCCAATCCCTTCACGTTTTTCTGCTCGCGCTTCCGGATTTTCTGGGGTACCCTTCGGCCGTGGCCATGCTCGACAAACACGCCGACGACGTGGTCAAGGGCCTGTCCTTGAAGAAATTCGGCAACAAGATCATGCGCGTCACCAGCGGGCGGATGATACACGGAGAGAATCCCACGGTGGGCGGGTTTGGGAAGTACATCGACAAGCACACGCTGCTTGAAATCGCACAGGAGGCGAAGGGACTGATGCCCGCGGCCGAGCGCGCCGTGCAGCTCATCGCAGGCATCGACGTGCCCTCCTATTTCGAAAAAGAAACCGTGTTCATGTGCTGCGAACCGGGGAACAACGATTTCGGCCTCATGGGCGACCAGATCAGGATATCCGACGGTAAAACCGTGCCGGTGGAGGAATACAAGAGCCTGACGAACGAAATTTTCTCGCCCCATTCGGCGGCGAAGCATTGCCTGTACCAGGGGAAGCCCTACACCGTGGGGGCCATCGCCCGGATGAATAACCTGGGCGAGCGCCTTAAGGGGAAAGCCTTGAAGCTGTTCGAAAAGCACTGGAACAAACGCTGGCTCAAAAATCCCGTTTACAACAACCTGGCACAGGCCATCGAACTGGTGTGGGCTCTCGAGCAGATACCGGCCGCCGTGGATGCCATTCTCGAACACGAAGAGGATCCCGCCATCGTGAAACCGTCTCGGACCAAGGGAGAGGGCGTCGGGGCGGTGGAGGCGCCGCGCGGGACGCTGTACCACTATTATAAAATCGACCAGGGTCTCGTGGCCGAGGCGAACCTGATCATTCCGACAGGGCAAAGCCTCGAAGACATAGACAAATACCTGCGGATCGCGGTCGAAGACCTGGTCAAACAGAAGGCGGACGACCCCACCATACGCCTGCAGTGCGAAATCATCGCGCGGGCGTATGATCCGTGCATCAGCTGTTCGACGCATCTGGTGTCGATTGAAAGAACCTGACGGCCGGGAAACGGCCCGCCGGATCCGGGAGCTCCTGATGTCGGACAGGACGACGGCCATCGGGCTGGGGAATCCCGACCGCGCCGACGACGGCGCCGGAATTCAAATCGTATTGAAATGGAAAGCCCGCTTGAAAAAGCGGGCTTTTTGCGAAAACGAGATATCCGCCGAAGAGGCCGTGATGAAAGGCCTCGAAGATCCATCCGTCGGCACCTTTCTGTTCGTGGATGCGGCCGATTTCAAGGGCCGGCCGGGTGAAATGCGGCTTTTCGATTCAGGCGAAGCCTGCCTGATACAATCCGCGTTTTCCACGCACAAGGTGCCTCTGGACCTGCTTTTTGGCATGATCATCGCGAGAGGCAAGAAAGCATTCCTGCTCGGAATCCAGCCCGGATCGGTGGAGTGGCTTGGGGAAAAAAGCAAACCGGTTCAGGAGACGATCCATCGGCTTGAGCTGCTGACCAGGCGGTAAAACCGCCCGTGGCCGCTGCCTAAGAAAGACTCCTGATCGGATGGAGCAACGGACGGCCTTCCTAAAAAACCCGGCATAATTTCAGGAGCACAATGACGGGCATGGCAATGATCAAGAGCGGAAGCATCACGGGAATGAGCACGGCTAATACAATCAGACCGGCCAGCGCCAGCGCACCGACGCCGATAATGCCGACTCCGGAAAGAACGAGCACAAGAACGAGCCCGACGAAAAGCAAGGCCCCGATGGAAACCAGCGGAGCGAGAATCAACCCCCCGATCACCCCGAATACTCCCTGAAGCGCGTGCATCCCCAGAAAAGCGGCGAGCACGATCAAAACGATAAAACCAAAACCGTTTCGCATCGCATGATCCTCCAAAAAGTCCGTCCATGGGATATACGGCTTTCCCGGAGAAGGGTTGCAAAAAAAGCAATCAAACATCCCGCAACCGATCCCATTTAAATGCCCCCGGTTTGAATGCACCGATTTCCGGATTTTTTCTAGCGGCCGATAAAAACCGCTTTTTTCGTCAGGCGGGTCGCAGACCCCTGCTCCATTCGTATCAGATACGTCCCGGAAGGGACGCTGCGCTGGCCGTCGTCGGTCGCGTCCCATTCCATGAAACCGGTGCCCGAACCCAGCGCCCTGTCCAAAAGTGTTTTTATTCTCCGTCCGCGCAGGTCGTAGACCGAAATTTGAACCGGGCCCGGATCTCGGATAAAATAGAAGAACCGGGTATGGCTGGCGAATGGGTTGGGGAAGTTATTCCCCAATTCGCCCAGAACCGCTCCGGACGGGGGAACACCGATTGAATCGGCCAGCATCAATTCGCTTCCCGCGAGCAGGACGGGACCGATGCCGTGCGAGTCGTTGACCGGGCGCCGGCGGGTGACGTAAAAATTCAGAGTGGTCCCGATTCCCGTGCCCTCGCACGTGCCGTTCACCAGTCCGTTTTCCGTAACATTTGCGCTGATTCCATCGAAAGCTTTTCTGGCGAAGGGAAGGGTTTCAGCCCCTATCCATCCGCGGCGGACGGCGCGGGCAATCGAGTAGGCGAACATGGCCGAGCACGAGGTTTCTTCCCAGAGCTCGGAATGGTCAAGCACCTGCCTCCACAAGCCGGACGGCGCCTGAAGGGGAAGGACGCCGTGGATGTGGCGTTTCAGAATGTCGAGCAAGGTTCTTCTGGAAGGATGGTTTTCAGGCATGGCCGACAGCACCTCGACCGTGGCCACCATGGCCCAGCCGTTGCCGCGGCCCCATTTGTACGGAGACGTCTTTCCCTCGGCGATGAAATTTCCGTGAAACCAGAGGCCGTCCGCGTCCTGCTGCATCTGCGACATCCGGATGACCTGTTACGCGGCGTCGTCCAGTCGCGCCGCGTCACCCGTGTGTTGATACCAGCGCACCAGAAAAGGGCAGCTCATGTACAGGTCGTCTATCCAAAGCGTCTGGCCGGCTTCGGGGCGCCAAAATGTGCCGTCGGGAAGGCGGCTCTGCCTGTTCACGATATAATCCGCGACGAAATCGAGAATGGAATCGTCCTCGGCGAAAGCCCGGATGTTCTGCGAGAGCAGGGCTTCGAGGTATTGCGCGCCCATGGCGCCGCAGTAATCGAGACGGTCGACTTTCATCAATTCGGAAAGCGGCGTGTTGTTGAAAATGGAGGCGAGCTCGGTCTGATGTTCCGGTTTAAAAACTTCTTCCAACCATTTCAGGTAGACGAAAAACCGTCCTGCGATCTGGTCGTGCCTGACGACGAAATCCGAAAATGTCCTGTCGTCCGTCGCTTCCGACGCGCGCAGCAGGCCGTACAAGGCGACTCCCCAGGGATAATTCCACGCCACGCCGGACGTGCCCCGGATGTTCCGCACCTGGTCCCACGTTCCTTCGGTGTACTTTCCGTCCGAGAGCGAATGGATCTGGCAATTTGCCACGGCCAGAACCACGTCCTTCACGGAACGCCGCAGTTGACGAGGCGTGTCGGTTTTTAAAATGGTTCGAGGGCCCGCGGCCATCGACGGGGAGAGGGCGACCAGGCAGCTTGCGGCCGCGCAGATTGAAAGAACAAGGCGTTTATCCATGACCCGGTGTCTCATGCCGGCCGGAGAGGCCGGCGAGCTTGTCGAGGGCATCGCCCGCGACGCGAAACACCGTCCATTCGTTCATGGGAGCGGCGCCGAGGTTTTTGTAGAATCGGATGGCCGGTTCATTCCAGTCCAATACCGACCACTCAAAACGTGCGCAATTTCTGTCCTTCGCCAGCCTGGCGAGATAGAGCAGCATGGCTTTCCCGAATCCTCTGCCTCTGTGCTCTTCATCCACATATAAGTCTTCGAGATATAGGCCGGGCTTTCCCATGAAGGTGGAGAAATTGTGGAAATAGACGGCGAAACCGACGGGTTTGTTCTGCAGGGCTGCAATGACGGCCTCGGCGGAGGGCTTTTCCCCGAACAGAGAATTTTTCAGGTCCGATTCCGTCGTTTTGACTTCGTTTGACAGTTTTTCGTAAGCGGCGATTTTTTTGATAAAAGAGAGAAGGACGGGAATGTCTTTTTCCGAAGCCGGACGGATAGTCAATCCGGTTTTTAAGCTGTCCATGGGCATGCCTTTATTTGTTTATGGCGGGAGGCCGTTGATCAAGAAGCTGCCTGCTTTGAAGGGCGCCGTTGATTTGATAGACGGCAAATCCTTCCCGGTCGTACACGGCGGTCAAACCGCTTTGATGCCTGTCTATGAGATCCCGCATGAACCGGGGATGATCAGGACCCAGAACGAGGTAAGCGGCATTGATGCGGGACGCGTATTCCCAGAACTCCGCGTCGGAATCGGGCACGAAATAGCAGCTGGCTTTTCGTTTTGTCATCAGGGCCAGAATGCGGGGTTCATCGCAAATGAAAACGCCGGACTCCGGCGTGGCGCTGCGCACGAACGCGTAACAGTTCAGGCGTTTCTCATCGTTGATCCCCCCGGGGATGGGGCCGAAATTCAGCGTGCCGTATTTGAAAGCATATGTCAGCGCTGACGCCGCCAATAAAAAACCGAAGGCCGCCCGCCGGAGAATTTTCCCGCGGATCAGGCCGAGACCGACAAAGGCCCAGAACAGGAACAGGGGGAGGAGGGGCATCAGAAAGCGGGCTCCCTGGGGCGTGGGCCAGAGAAGCACCATGGGCAGGTAAACGACGGGGAACCATTCGGCCGGGCCAGGTCTTTTCATTCTCCTGAAAAATCCGAAGCATGCAGGCAACAGAAAAGCCAGAAAAACAGGATACCGAAAAAAGGACCACGCCGCGGAACCGTTGTCCCAGAATTTGATCATGGCGTCCGCGTAAAGCATGGCATTGCGCAGCACGACTTGCACGGTCAATCCCCGGAACTGGTCCAGATACGAATTGCCGCCGGGAAAAACGAGACCCAGAATGACCGTGAACACCAGAAAGACGGCGCAGGAGGCCGCGGCGAAAAGGCCGGTTTTGCGCAGGCGGGACCATTCGTTCAACAGCAGAACGACGGGCAGAGCCAGTCCGATGGTGCGGGTGCCGAAAGCCAGCGCCATGATCAGGCCGCAAACGGGCGCGTCGAATATCCAGGCCGCTTTTTTACGGGACCGTTGAGACGTCCGCCGGTCTACGAACCAGAAAAACAGGAAAACAAAAAAAAGAAAAGGAATGTCGGATGCCACGTCGTCCTTGAAATTCCAGAAAAAGGGATGGAGTCCGGTCAGCAAAAGCACGGCCACGGCATGGATCATGGAAAGCGAACGCCTGACCCAGGCGGTGCAGGCAGCCAGAAAAAGCATGAAGAAAAAGACCATGAGCATTTTCATGGGCACCAGGTTCGGGCCGAACTTCGCGTGGATCGGGGCGAGCATGAGGGGAAGGACGGGCGGATAGGACCTGGGCCCCAGGCCGGGATAATGCGGATTGTAGATATAGCCCGTGTCCGCATACGGTTTTCCCTGGACCAGGTTTCCGGCGTGGAGGATGTATTGGGCGAAATCACCGCCCGGATTGTGTCCTCTGCGGAGGGTGGCCGCGTAAAAGACGCCGACGGCCAGAATCAGGACAAAAAGGATGGTTTTCTTTTCAAGATCGGATTTCAATCACGCCTCCGGCTTGACAGGTCACGCCTCCGGCTTGACAGGTCACGCCTTCCTGGATCAAGGGGGATTCACTGTTTCTCGCGGCGCCGGATGGTTCAATCAATCGACAAATCGGTATTTGATCAACGCCCAGATGGCCGGCAGAACGTCCTTGGCGCCGATTTTTTTACCTTCGTTGTAATCGCGTCCGTCGTAGGTGATGGGCATTTCATAGACGCGGTTTTTGCGGTTTTTCAAAACCTTGGCGGTCAACTCCGGCTCGATATCAAAACGTTTCGAACGCAGCTTCATGTTCTTGATGACGTCGGCCCTGAAGACCTTGTAGCATGTCTCCATGTCGGTGAGCATGGTGTCGTACAGTACGTTGGTCAGCTGGGTGAGAAACCGGTTTGCGAAAAAATGCCATACCATAAAGACACGGTGGCAGCCGTAAAAGCGCGACCCGTAGACCACGTCGGCCACGCCCCGCAGAAACGGCTCGATCAGCTTCGGGTATTCTTCGGGAGAATACTCCATGTCCGCGTCCTGGATAATGACAAGATCGCCCCTGACTTCAGGCACGGCCGTCCGGATGGCCGAACCCTTGCCCATGTTTTTATCATGATAGAACAGCCGAATGTCGGGGCGGTTTTCGAAACGCTTCAGCAAGTCCCGCGTGCCGTCCGTCGAGAAGTCGTCGACGATGATCAGCTCTTTTTCGACGGGGACGGCCAGAACGCGCTCGATCATGGACTGTATCGTCTTCTGTTCGTTGTAGACCGGCATGAGGACCGAAAGCTTCATTGATTTTCCTGTAGTTATGGTTGGATTGGGTAGTTTACAACTTTTTGGCCGTTTTTGCAATTTGTTTTTCCACTTCCGACAGATTCCCAATCGAAGAGGCCAGAGCGGGATCGATTTCCAGCGCCTTTCGGCAGGCGGACGCGGCTTCCTCTAAACGGTTTGCATCCCGGTATTCCGAGTCTGCGAGGCTGTTCAAAAGCTTTTTCATGGCTATCGCCAAGGAACGAGGGAACCCGAAGGTAGTACTGTGCCAGCTGAACCCGGGCGTTTTTATGTGTCCCAGCCAGAAATGGCAATTCGCACTGAGAAGGATCTATCCGGACTACTTTTTTTCCACCAGCCAGCTGCGGTCCATCAGGCCTTCGGTTTGGACGGCCGCTTTTCTGAATGAGGCGTACTCCGCCGGCGAAACGACTGGCTTGAAAAAGACGCATTCCCTTGAAAAGGTCCATGTCTTCCCGTCATTTGAGGACGACATGCGGACATCAGCGACGGCGTTCGAAACGAAAAATGGTTTCGGATGCGATAAGATGTCCGTGTTCCCGGGAAGTGAAACCGCGCATTCGATTCTTTCACGACAGGCATGCGGCAATGACAGGGGCGTGATTCTTTGAACGGGGGACGCATCCACGTGAAGCGGCTCCAGGACGGGCTTGAGCATGGTGAGCAGGAACAACCCGCTTGTGTCGCAGGCCCGGACCTTCGGCTGTATGCGCACGTCCGCCATGAACACGGCCGCCGTGTCCGTCATTTCCGAGACGCTGAACCCGTCGATTTCGACGCCTTCCCAAAAACGGCCCAAGATTGTTTTTATAAATGGCCTGCGGTTGTCCGGATCGGCGCACCGGAATCCTTCAAAAACCATTCCTGACGTTTCCAGACGGACCTTTCCCTTTAAATGGAAAAGAGAATCCATGGCGAGATCGGCCCTGCATTCGAGGCGGTGGGATCGGGAATTTTTCCCGGGATTTACCATCCACCTGGCCGTTTTGTCGTCGAATGCCACCATGGTTTTTCCCGTCTGCTCGGTCAAGCCGTTTCGCCCCTGCTCGCCCCGTGGATACAAAAGAATGTCCTTTTTACCGTGGAGCTGCACCAGAACGCCCGCCGATTCGCATGAAGAAAGACAGGCCGTGGCCGAGTCGGCGCCTCCGGCCTTTGAAATCAGGACTGGAATGGAAAGGAATCCCCGCTTTTTCAGCAGGGAATGGAGAAGGACGGCTTTGTCGAGGACGGTACCGCTGTTGTTTTTAAAAACGGTTTCCGCCGGGAAGAACCGGAAGCCGATCGTATTTAAATCAATGTTCACGTCCCCGATGCCTTCCGCGACGGCCCGGCGCATTGAAAGAATCTGATCGAGGCTGTCCAAAGACCCGTCCACAGGGGACTCGTGGGACTCGTCCGCAGGGGACCCGTCCACAAGGGACCCGTCCACAAGGGACTCGTCCGACTCATTCACAGATAGAAGCTTTTTTTCTGTTGTTTCCGACAGGGCTGTTTTATGCGCCCATTCGCGGGTCAACCAAACTGATGCGGTTTTCCAGTCGGGGCAGGTGGAGAAGACAAGCCGGGGAATGAAGGTCTCGAACGGCGCATGGCCGGGTTCGGCTGCCATGACGGGGCAATCTTCAAGAGACCAGGTATGCCGAGTCATGTTGTTCTCATGCGAAACGGACGGCATGGGAAGCGAGCCGTAAAGATCAAACGCTATTGTTTTTTCACCGGGCACTAGAACATCGGGCACGATGACGGTGACGGAATACCGATCCACCGGGCTGGCGGCGCCGAACATTTCGTCGCCCTCAAGCCAGGGCAGAAAATCCGCCTTGGTTTCGATGTGGTAGCGCAATTCCACGGTGCAGCCGCGCTCCAGCCCCGTGTGGCTGACGATGGTCTCACGCAGCCCCGCGTAGGCGGGCGCGTCCGCCGCGGCCTGCGGCAGCACCGTATTGACCGCGTTCGGGGGAGACGGGATCACGGTGCCGTCGGCCATGACGGTTTCCGATTTATCGATCACCAAAGACTGGTATTGCGGATCTGTGACGATGAAGGTTTCTCCCAGGTACCGGGTCACGGCGAAATAGGTCAGCAGCCTGACCTTGTGGAAATAATCCATCCTTTTGCTTCCGTCGGGGCGAAGGGTGTAGGTTTTGGAGATTTCTAGAAATACCGCATCGGGTCCCGACAATGCGGATGCCGCGAAGGCGGAACCCGCGCACAGAAAAATAAAAACAATGCACAGGGTGATTTTCTTCACGGCAATCACCTCACTTGGCCAGCACGACGGGCGTTTCGGCGACGGATTTGACCGATTGGACCGCGTCCCTGAAATTGGACCATTCCCCGGCCGGATAGATTCTTTTTTTCATGCTCAATTTTTCCTGAAATTTCAATTTTCCTCCGCTTTCGGCATATTGGGCACAGAAGTCAGCCGCCGGTCCCGAGACGGATTTGAAGGCGGGCCTGTGGGCGATTTGATATCCCTTCGGCAGGGTGATCTCCTCGCTGAATTCCGCCAGTTTGGAGCAAGGCGTGACAAACGGCGTCTTCCGTTCCGCCGTTTCTTCGAGCTTCATGAAGAGGTGGGCGTTGGTACCCCTGTCATAGAACAGGTGGCGCGCGACAACGGGAATGAAAACCAGCCTTTCCATGGTTCGGACCGCGTAATCGGGTATGACGTAATGGATGGCGATACGCATCGGCTTTTCGATGTCGTAGGGATCCACGGTTTCAACGGCCCTGAGAACCGCCTTCGGCGACAGATCCCAGACGGCGCGTTCGAAATACGACTGCCACTGGTTTTTCATGTTGCGCACCAGAACCCGCCGCATCCGGGCGTCCGACTGGCCCTCGGCCTCCACAGTCACGGTGCCCGTCAAAGTGCCGTCGGCGGCCAGTTCGGAGCGGCCCCTCACGCGGAAATAATGGTTTTCGGGAGGGCTGACGGATGTGGTCTTCAGGTCGGCCCCCTCGGGCAGGCCCATCAGGTATTCCTGCTGCTGTTCGGCGCTCGACCAGAGTTCGCGCACACCCGGCACCCAGGTGGGGTCGAGCAAAACCAGATCGCCGGGCCCGCGCCGCCATATCACGACACAGTGGTTGAACTGGTCGGCCGGTATGCGGTCGATGCGCGAACCGGCCATGGTCATGGCGGGGTACGAATCGAAACCCGCCGCGCGCAGCATGGTGATCAGCATGCCGGCCTTGTCCTTGCACA
>JBFZEN010000025.1:0-3395 GCA_041306805.1 bacterium | reverse complement strand
TTCCGATCTGGTCAAAGGGCCTTTTATCAAGGGTCGGGACGCCGAAATAGGCGGCGGCATGGGGCGCCTGCCCAGTCCCGGCACGGCCTGGTACCGAAAGAAGCTCGACATTCCGGCGTCGGACGCGGGCAAGTCCGTCTTTCTCGATGTGGACGGTGCGATGTCTTATGCCATGGTCTGGCTCAACGGCAGCCTGGCCGGCGGCTGGCCCTATGGCTACGCCTCATGGCGCGTCGATCTGACGCCATATGTGGTACCGGGGGGTGAAAACCAGCTGGCGATCCGTCTGGACAATCCGCCCGGTTCGTCGCGGTGGTATCCCGGCGGCGGAATCTACCGCAATGTCTGGCTGATCAAGACCGATCCCGTTCATGTCGGTCAATGGGGCACTTTCGTGACGACGAGCGATGTTTCCGAAGTCTCAGCCATGATCCACATGGAAGTCTCTATCCACAACGACTCCAAGGATGATGCTGTTATCAGCGCGGTTACACAGATCCTCGCTTTGAATTCAAACGGCAACCAAACCGGCGATGGGGTCGCGGCTTTCGAGCCGGTGACAACGACGGTCACGGCGGGAAACAGGGGCAAGGTTAAGGGCTCCGTGACCCTTCAGAATCCCAGGCTGTGGGGTCCGCCGCCGACGCAGATCCCCAACCTCTACGTGGCGGTGACCACCTTGTTGCAGAATGACAAGCCAGTCGATCAATACGAAACGAGATTTGGCATCCGCTCGCTGCGTTTCGACCCGGAATCCGGCATCCATGTCAACGGAGAACCCATCAAGATCAAAGGCGTCAACCAGCACCACGATCTCGGCGCATTGGGTGCGGCGTTCAACACGCGCGCGGCCGAGCGCCAGCTCGAGATGCTCAGAGAGATGGGGTGCAACGCGATCCGTACGGCCCACAACCCGCCCGCTCCCGAGTTGCTCGAGTTGACGGACCGGATGGGTTTTCTTGTGATGGACGAAGCCTTCGATGCGTGGGTGCGGAAAAAAACTCCGCTTGACTTTCACCTGATCTTTCCGGACTGGCACGAGCAGGACATGCGCGCGCTTGTCCGGCGTGACCGGAATCATCCCTCCGTCATCATGTGGAACTTGGGCAATGAAGTCGGCGAGCAATACACCGGCGAGGCAGGCGCGGCGGCGGCGAAGCGGCTGTACGATATCACCAGGGAAGAGGATCCCACCCGTCCCGCGACCAGTGCGATGAACTGGGCCAAGCCGGACATGCCCTTGCCGGCCGTTCTGGACGTCATCAGCCTGAACTATCAGGGCGAAGGAATTCGTCAGTCTCCCGAATTTGAGGGGACGGATCGCATCCGTACCGCGCCGCAGTATGATGCCTTCCATGCAAAATTTCCTGACAAAGTCATCTTAAGCAGTGAAACGGCATCCACATTCAGCAGCCGCGGGATCTATCTTTTTCCCGTTGTGCAAAAGATCAGCGACATCGTGCGGGACGGCAGAGGCGGCGACTCGAAGATTCACCACGTGACTTCCTATGAACTTCACGCTGTGGACTTTGGTTCATCGCCGGACAAAGTGTTCGGGTCCGTCGCGCGGCACTCATTTGTCGCAGGCGAGTTTGTCTGGACCGGATGGGACTACCTCGGCGAGCCGACGCCCTACTACGATTCCCGCAGCTCGTATTCCGGAATCATCGACCTGGCCGGGTTCAAGAAAGACCGCTTTTATATTTACCAGGCGCACTGGCGGCCGGAATTGCCTATGGCGCACATCCTGCCGCACTGGAACTGGCCGGAACGCATTGGAGAGATCACGCCGGTGCATGTTTTCACCTCAGGCGACGAGGCTGAGCTGTTTCTCAACGGCAAGTCGCTCGGCCGAAGAAAAATGGGTCAGTACGAATACCGTCTGCGCTGGGACGATGTGAAATACGAACCCGGTGAACTGAAGGTGGCGGCATACAAAAACGGCGGAAAATGGGCGGAGAACGTGATCAGGACCACGGACGAACCCGCCCGGTTGGCGGCATCGGCAGACCACTGCAAGATTCAGGCGGACGGGAAGGATTTGGCCTTCATCACGGTGCGGGTGGCCGACAAGAACGGGCTCACCGTGCCTCGGGCGAGCAATCCAATCCTATTCGAGATCAAGGGTCCGGGCGAAATCATGGCGACGGATAACGGCGACCCGACGAACCTCACGCCGTTCCCCTCACACGAGCGCGAAGCATTCAACGGTTTGGTTCTGGCTGTCATCAGATTTTTGCCCGGGGCTTCGAACTCAATAAAGGTAACGGCAAAATCACCCGGGCTCAAGGGAGCACAGGTCATCATCAAGAGTCGCTTTTGATGAGGCCGTATAAACAGGCCGGTATTTGTTTGTCAGGTCGTCGTAACAAAAGATAACGATGAAAAACCGTTCTTGAACGTCCGTGAATGCCAATTTTACCGGTCTAAAATGGCGGAAGCCAGCATGAAAAAAAGTATACAGATGCGAATACCGGAAACATACCTCACGGGCTTTTTTGCCTTTCTGTTGATATTGATTTGCCCGTTACAAGCGCGGGTTCAAACTGTTGTTGTCAATGGCAGTGTTTCGGCGTCGAGCAAACCCGTTTCAAGGGCTTCAATCACTTTTGTCGATAAAAACGATGATACAAACGTGTTTTCAACCATGACCGATGTGTCGGGCAATTATTCTCTGGATGTGATTACATCGGTTGAACATCCGGAATCCCTCCCTTCCGAATATGCCCTGAAACAGAATTACCCGAATCCATTTTCATCTTCCACTTCTATTGCGTATGAACTCGACAAACAGGCCGACGTTCAGTTGACCATTTACGATATTCTCGGAAGGGAAGTGAGAAATATCAGAGTCGGGAATCAAAATTCGGGAGTCCATGGAGTTCAATGGGATGCCAGGAATAATTACGGCGTCAAACTGGCATCAGGGATTTATTTTTATCGGATGCAGGCGGGCAGCAAAACCATGATCATGAAAATGATATTGGGGAATTCGGATAACAATAATTCTTCCCCTTCAATGTCGCTTCCCTTGTACAAGGATCTTTCCCGGCATTCATTGGATCAGTTTCTAGGGCAGGGAAACTATCTAATTCGTATCGAAAATAATGCCAGAACTTCTCCGCAGATTATTTTAAAAGTGATTGATAACGTTCTTGTCAAAAAGGATACGACTAACAATGTCAGCTTACAAAAAGCGACTTTGTATGCGACCGCAAATATCTACATGGACAGCGTTCGCCAGATTGTCAGGGGTTTTGGGGCAGCATGTCCATGGTATTTACCTGCTATGACAGATTCTGAAGTTGAATCTGCTTTTGGTACAGGCGATGGTCAGATAGGATTAACGATTCTGAGATTATCGATTGATCCCGATATTACTCTTTGGAGCAAAT
>JBFZEN010000024.1:0-6216 GCA_041306805.1 bacterium | reverse complement strand
CAGGTCCGGGGAAATGGATATAAAAGACTTTTAATCAGGCACTTATAAGAATCAGCTCCAATATCGGAGTTTTTTACCCGCCCATATCAATATCGACTGGCAGATCATCGACGCAAAACTCATCCATTTGCTGAGCGAAGCGGATGTCAAGCTCGGGGAGCTGAGCGCTTTTTCGCGGCTCATACCCGATGTCGATTTTTTTATTAAAATGCACGTAGGCAAGGAAGCCACCAAGTCCAGCCGCATCGAGGGAACGCAAACCAATATGATGGAAGCGTTTCAGAAAGCTGAATACATTGATCCTGAAAAACGGGACGACTGGCAGGAAGTGCAGAACACCATCGAGGCAATGAACGAGGCCATGGCCGGCCTGACATCCGATTTCGAGAAATTCCTGAACAACAACGGGCATCCATTGCCCCATCTGGTTCGAATCGGTATCGCCCATTACCAGTTCTAGACCATGCACCCGTTTTTAGACGGCAACGGCAGAATCGGAAGGCTGCTCGTCACCCTGTATCTGGTCCGCAGCATACCGCGTGCGCACGAAGAACGGCATGACGCAATGGTTGAAATTCTTTCTGGAAGGCGTCAGGCAGACCGCGCAGAATTCGATTGAGACGTTCAGGGCCATCATCAGGCTCAGGCAGAAGATCGAATATCAGGCGGTAGCCTCCCTTGAAAAGAAGGTTCCTTCGCGATCCGTCTTATCGAGGATTTTATACGGCTTGGCATTCTCAAGGAAATCACCGGCTTTAAAAGGAACCGGGTATTTGTTTTCGAAAAATACCTTCGGCTTTTTGAATAAAGATACAATGATAAAACTTTGACCCGCTGACCGTTGTACCGCAGCTTCATCCGTATGAAAGAGTACTTTTGACTCCTTGAGGCATACTTTTCATTTGGCGCTCTGAGTAATAATAGGGCACTCCAGTCCCGTTGTCATCCTCCATGTTCGCCCGCCTGTCCCCGGCCCGTCCGTCATTCTGTCCGGATGAAATGCACCCGCTGCGGGTCTCACGCCTTGCGTCTTTTCGCCCGTTTCGTGGGCGCCGCGGACATCGGGTTCTCGGGCCAGAGATGGCGGGGATAGCGGGCCTGCATCTGCCTGCGTATTCCGGGGTAGGTATTTTTCCAGAAACTCGGCAGGTCGCGTGTCACGGCCAGGGGCCTTGACGCGGGAGACAGGAGATGCAGGGTGAGGGGGACGCGGCCGCTCGCGATGCGCGGTGTTTCGGCAAGGCCGAACAGCTCCTGCAGCCTGACGGCCAGCACCGGCCCAGGCGGAGAGCCGTAGTCGACCGCGATGCGCGAACCGCTCGGGACCCCGACATGGGACGGGGCGAGCCGGTCGAGTTCCCGCCTCTCTTCGGGGCCAATATTCGACTTCAGTATTTCGGCGAGATCGAGCCGCCCCAGACTGTCCAGCCGCGACATGCCGTTGAGATGCGGAAGAAGCCAGGTTTCCATGTTGTCGAGCAGGCCCTGGTCCGAGAAGTCCGGCAGGCCGTCGAGCACGACTTTTGCCCATTGAACCCGGCGCCGGAACCGTTCCGCTTCCCCGTCCCACGGCAGGGCATGCAGGCCGGTGCGCCGTATGCCTCCGACCAAAGCATGCGCGATTTTTTCCGGGTCACCGGCTTTTTCGGTTTCATCCACAAGCATTTTGCCGAACCAGCGCTGCCTGCGGCAGAGCACCCTTGCCTCACGGCCGTCCCATTCCACGGATTCGGTCACGGTCATCTGGTCCGCGAACGCCGCCTCGAGATCGCCGCGCGCGAGCGGCGCCGCCAGATGAATCCTGCCCTCCCTGACTCCGGCGTCCGCATCCGCCACGGCGATGAATTCCTCGCGCGACAATGGTCCGGGAGGCAGCGCCGCCGGAGACCCCATGGCGAGTTGGAAAACGCCGGGGCGTTCCGGCAGCCTGCGGCCGATCCGGTCCGGATAGGCCCAGGCCGTGAGCAGGCCGGCAGGCGCTTCATCCCTGTCCTTCTCCGCCGCGCCGGCGATTTCCATGAGCCGCCGCTTCCGGGCCAGAATGCGGTCCGCCGCCGGGCCGCGGCCGGTTCTCAGGCCGTCTATCTTCGACCTGAGATCCGGGTCTTCCTTCCGGCCGCCTGCCGCGGTGTCGCGCTCTTCGAGCAGGGCGGCCAGCCCGCAGGCGGCTGCGGCCCAGCCCCTCTCGCGCGCCTCGAAGATCATGTGGCTGAAACGCGGGTGAATGGGAAGCCCGGCCATGTCCCGGCCGTGCCGCGTCAGGGATCCGTCCGTGCTCAACGCGCCGAGACGCCCGAGCAGGTCACGGGCCTGACCGAGACGGCCCGGGTCAGGCGGATCGATGAAAGACAGATGCTCGCCGTTGGGCGCGCCCCAGACTGCGAGGTCGAGCGCCAGATGGGCCAGGTCCGCGGTCCGGATTTCAGGCTGCGGCCTTTCGGGCAGGCGCTCGTGTTCCTTCTCGGTCCACAGCCTCAGGCAAAGGCCCGGAGCCGTGCGGCCCGCGCGCCCGCGGCGCTGATCGGCGGCGGCGCGCGAGACCGGCACCGTGACCAGGGCCGACATGCCGCGCCTCGGGTCGAAACGGGACATGCGCGCCAGGCCCGAGTCCACCACGATGCGTATCCCCTCGATGGTCAGGCTGGTCTCGGCGATGCTGGTGGAGAGGATCACCTTGCGCACGCCTTCAGGAGCCGGCGCGAGCGCGGCCTCCTGAACCGGGGCGGAAAGGTCGCCGTGCAGGAGGTGCACGTCGAAGGCCCCGTGCCGGAATTTGTCCGCCAGGAGCTCCTCTACAGCCCGCATCTCACGCATGCCGGGCAGGAAAACGAGCACGTCGCCCCCGGCCGCGGAAAGGGCGCGGACGATCGCATCCGCGGCGCGGTCCGGCAGGGGTTTTTCCGCGGCGAACCGGCTGTAACGGGTTTCCACGGGAAAGCACGGCGTTTCGCCGGCAATGACGGGCGCGCCCCCCAGAAGGCCGGCGACCGCCCCGCAGTCGAGCGTGGCGGACATGACCAGGATGCGCAAATCTTCGCGCAGATGGCGCCGCACGTCCAGGGAGAGGGCCAGTCCCAGGTCCGCGTGCAGGCTGCGCTCGTGGAATTCATCGAAGACGAGAAGCCCGGCGTCTTCCAGCGCGGGCCTGTCGTGCAGCATGCGCGTGAGAATGCCCTCGGTCACGACTTCGACGCGCGTGTTTTTGCCTACCGCGCTTTGGCCGCGAATGCGGAAACCGACCGTTCCGCCGACTTTCTCCCCGAGAAGATTTGACATGAATTCAGCGGCGCGCCTGGCCGCCAGGCGGCGCGGCTCGAGCATGATGATTTTCTTGCCCGCAAGCCAGGAAGCTCCGGCCAGGGCCATGGGGACGCGCACGGTCTTGCCCGCTCCGGGAGGCGCGCTCAGAACGGCGCAGCCAAAGGAGGCAAGCGCCGAGTGCAGGTCGGGGATGCAGGTTTCGATCGGAAAGGTCATGCCGTTGCAGTCATGGTTCTCATTGAATAAATCGTTCCTCCCTGGGAAAGCGATGAAAAACACGGGGAGGTACAAATGAGCAGATTTGAAAAGTTAACACATACGGTCGATGAATGCAAGCCGAAGGTCATTTATTAAATATTTATATTTATCTCACCATTCGGGCGGACGGACCGGCGATCATGAAGGGGGCGACAGATGAAACCGCAAATCGTGCATCACGAGATAACGCGCCGGCTGACGGCCCTGTGGTTCGTCCTCGTAATCCTTGCCGGGGCCCCGCACGGGGAAGCCAGGCCCAGGATAGGCCTGGCCTTGAGCGGCGGCGGAGCCAAGGGACTGGCCCATATCGGGGTGCTGAAGGTGCTCGAGGAGAAGCGCATTCCCGTCGACTGCATCACCGGAACCAGCATGGGAGCCATCGTCGGAGGGCTGTACGCCATCGGGTACGACGCCGAAAGACTCGAGACGATCGCCAAAACCATCGGCTGGAATGACCTTTTCATGGATGCCGTCTCGCGCCGGAACCTGTCCATGCTCGAAAAGGAGGAGGACGGGAAATACGCCGGGTTCCTTCCCATCGTGAACCGCGGCGTCGTTCTGCCCTCTGGCCTCATCGCCGGGCAGAAAATGCTGGCATTGCTGAACCGCCTGACCTGGCCCGTCCATGAAATCAGCGATTTCAGCCGGTTTCCCATTCCCTTCCGCTGCATCGCCGCTGATATCGCGACCGGAGAAGCCGTGGTGCTCGACGGCGGGCACCTGGCCACGGCCATACGCGCCAGCATGGCCATTCCCTCGGCTTTCACGCCCGTCGAGCTGAAAGGGCGGCTGCTTGTCGACGGCGGCATCGTGCGGAACCTGCCGGCTTCGGATGCCAGGGACATGGGCGGAGAGTTCATCATCGGCGTGGACATCAAGCCCCGCCAGAAGGTTGCGGGGGAATCGCAATGGTCCATCGTCCACATCATCAACCAGGCCGCGAACCTTGTCAACCTCACCACCATCGCCGAACAGAGGGCGCAATGCGACATTCTCATTTCGCCGGAACTGGAAAATTATAATCTGTTCAGCTTCAACGCCGTCGACAGCCTGATCCGGCTCGGCGAACGGGCAGCCCGCCTGGCCCTCGCGTCATGGGACAGCCTGGCCGCAACCTGGCCCGCCTTCGAACCGGCGCCAAAGCGGTCCGCGTTTCCCGCTGCGGCACGCTCCGTCCATGTGAGTTCCATCGAGGTCGAAGGCCTGCACCACGCGTCGCGCACCCTCGTCGAGGGGCGGCTGATGCTCGACCTGCGGTCCGGTTTGACCGCCGAAGACATCGATGCGGCCGCGGAGAGAGTGTACGGAAGCGGTTTTTTCCAGCGGGTGTCGTACCGGCTGGAAGGCGGCGAGCCCGCCGCCCGGCTGGTCATCGAAGTCAAGGAAAGGTCCGTCGACGAGATGCGCGTCGGGCTGCACTATGATACGGAGAACGAGACTTCCCTTCTTTTCAACATCACGCTTCGCAACCGGCTGGGGCACGGGTCGAGGCAGTTGATCGAGGCGAGGCTGGGCCGGTTCCTGGGGTTCAGGGCGGCCCACAGCATCGACATGGGACGGAACCCCGGGCTCGCCGTGGGCACCGAATACAGGGTGCAGGACTGGCGGATGGACGCGCACGAGAACGGCCGGCTCGCCGCCCGGTACGACATGAGGTTACACGAGGTGAACTGCCGTTTCGAGGCGCTGGCCTCCAATTCATTCTCCATCGGCCTGGGCGGTTTCTGGAGGCGGATCGAGAAGAAGCCTTCGTGGCTTCCCGTGCATCAGGAATGGAGCGACGCGTCTTACCATTACGGCGGGTTCGCGGCGTTTTTCAAGATGGACAATCTGGACCGCCTGGTGTATCCATACCGCGGCACGCGCGTCCGGACGGAATACCGGATCGTTCCCGACGCCTTCAACGACGGCGCGGTTTTCCGCCAGTTCGACGCTTTTGCCCAGACCGTGCTGCCTGTCGCCTCGAGGCTGGCCGTGCTGGCCGACGCGCAGGCGGGCCGGATTGACATGGATAAAGGGACGGAAGAGCAAACCTACCGGGCCGGCGGCCTGCCCGGGCCCGGCCTGAATCTCATCCCCTTCCCGGGTTTCGAGGCCATGTCGAGAAGCGGCCGCGCCGTGGCGGCGCTCAAGGCCGGAATCCGGTTTGAACCCAGGGACCTGTTCTTCATCACGGCGGAATTGGGCAGCCTGAACACGGCAGAAAAGGTCTCCGATCTCTTCCGCGGCGAGAAAGGCGAGTATTGCTGGGACTTCTCGGCCGGGGTCCTGACGCCTTTCGGCCCCCTGCAGTGGATCCTTTCGGGCAGTGAGAAAAGAAACCGCCCCATTTCGTGGGTTTCGCTGGGTTATGTGTTTTGATCGACGCGGAACCATTCATGAAGAAAAGATCAGTCGCGGTATTCCTCCCCGGGGTGGTCAGTAATCACGGATATCCGGACCTGAAAGACGCAAAAAAGCCTTGATTACCATGAAAAAAATCAGTTAATTGGATTACAACCAATTGGACTACAACTAATTGGACTACAACCAATAAAATAGAGACCAATTGCATTCAGCATACTCGTTACTTGCAGTATAACCAGACTTATTGAGGGAGGTAATTCAATGCCAGACCAGGGAACCAGGAAGAAATTGACCAGAGTGGAAGGCGGAACGACCCCTACCACTACGACGAAACCCTTCGTCCCGACCGGC
>JBFZEN010000023.1:0-7827 GCA_041306805.1 bacterium | reverse complement strand
GGGCGCCCACGGGCAGAACCGGCCTTAAGACCGAAGAATTCTTTCTCGCCCGGATGCTTTCGGAGAACGTGTTCCAGTTCAGGCTGCCCCTCTACGGGCAGGGGCTGAACATCAAGCTCGGCGCCGCCGTGGCACTGCCCCTCAATGAAAGATCCGTTCTCGGATTCGGGATACACGGTATCATCAAGAAGGCCTATCACCCCGTCGAGGACGATCGAATCGAATTCAATCCCGGCGGTGAAATCAGCGTTTTCACGGGTCTTGACGTGAAGCTGGGGCCGAAAAGCAAATGGACGATCGATGCGGACTATACCCATTACGGAAGGGATGCCCTCAACGGCGAACAGGTATACGGTTCCGGCGCCAAAGTGTCGGCGCATTCGAGGCTGACTGCGGCCATGGGGAAGACGTTGCTGAACCTGTCCGCCGCGTTCCGCCAGAAAGGCAAGAACGAAACCTGGACGGGCGTCTCCCTGGAATCGGAATCGAAAAACAGCAACGGGAACCAGTTCGAGATGGACGCGGAATGGCAGGCCGTGAGGTGGGCCGCCGGCTCATTCAGCCTGCTTGGATCGGGCCGGTGGTATTCGGACAACCAGTACGGAACGGGAAAGGCCAGCGTGACCGGCGGCGGAGCCGGGCTGACCCTGCGGTTGTCTCCCCGGGCCTCGTTCTTTACGGCGGTGAAGGCCCTCTCGGGCAAGCTCCGCGGCCTCGATGAAAGCACGCCGGTACGCGGACTGGACGCGGGAGCAGGGCTTACTTTTGAGTTTTAGGAGGATGATAGCATGAAAGGAATAGGGCTGGCGTTGGTTCTCGCCCTCGGCCTGATCACCGGATGCGCGGTTTCTCCCTACCGTCCGGCGGAAAAGTACCTTGAAAAAAAGGAATACAACCAGGCCATCCGGACCTACCTCAAGCTGCTCGATCCGCACATGCGCGACGGCAAATACCTGGTGTTTTACGACCGTGAGGGCTTCACCGGGATAGGCGCGGTATACTGGCACATGCAGCGGTTCGAAACGTCCATGAAAATATTGAATACGGTCATTGAAAAAGACCCGTATTACGGCAAAGCCATTCTCTATCTGGGAATGGCTTATGAGGGTCTCGGAAACGAGGCGGAAGCCATCAGGACGTACCGGAAATACAGCCAGCTCCCGGAGGACGATCTGTTCCGCCAGGTCCTCGCCGGCCGTCTGGACTGGCTGGTGAAAATAAAAATTGCGCGCGAAATCGAAGCGGCACTCAAACAGGAAGCACAGCTCGACCCGTCGCTGTTTCCCGAAAAGAGCGTGGCCGTTCTGTCCTTTTTAAGCCTGAGCGAAAACCGCGACTGGGAGCCCCTTCAGAAGGGGCTCGCCGAAATGATCATCACGGACCTCGCCCAGGTCGAAGACCTGACCGTTGTGGAGAGGCTCAAGGTCGACCAGCTCATGTCGGAACTGAGAATGAGCAGCGCCGGCCTGGCCGACGAAACCAACTCGGTCCGCTTCAGCAAACTCGCCGGCACGCGCAACCTCGTCAAGGGATCTTACCTGGTGATGAACGACATGAAAATGACCCTCGACGCGGGCGTTTTTCAGGCCGAGAATCCGGCCCAGCCGACCAATTTCAATTTCGACGGCAACATGGCGCGCCTCTTCCAGATGGAAAAGGAGCTGGTTTTGAGCATCATCAATTATTTCGGCATCCAGCTCAGTCCGCAGGAAAGGGAAAGACTGCTGAAAGTGCCCACTGAAAACATCGACGCCTTCATGAATTACTGCAAGGGACTTGACGCCCTGGACCGGGACGACTTCAAAGCCGCCACCCGCTTTTTCCAGCAGGCCCTGAGCATCGACTCGCGCTTCGACCTGGCCAGGGACCGCCTCGTCGTGCCCGAGATCTGGGAAGTGACGCACAGCCAGAACCTGTACCGGATGAGCTATGAAGTCGCCCAGTGGATCAAGGTCAGCCCGAGGGGCAAAGCCCAGGTCGCGTACAAACCGCCCGCCGACATGGTGTCGACCTACAACCGGCTCCAGGCCATGGGCAGGGGGCAGAACGCGGGATTCCTGCCGGGCACCGAATCGCGGAAATCATTCGATGAGGCGAAGCTCAACGGCATCGAACTTCTTCCCGAGCTTCTCGGGGAACCCCCGGGACCGTGGCAGCGGTAGACAAACGAACGGATGACCGGATATATCTTGAAGCAAAGGATATATTCTGAAGCATAGGAGATCACATCACATGCGACTAGGAATCTGCGCATCGTTAGCGCTGTTGGCCACACTGGCCACCGCACAGCAACCGCAGGGTTTGAATGTGGACCTTGCAGGCCGCTGGGCCAAGGGGCGCTGCGAAACGGTATTCCGCCGCGGCGAATATACTTTTATCGGCAACGGCCACTATCTCGAAGTGTACCGGAACATCAGGGGCAATTATACCCGGCTCGACGATTTGCTGATGCCCGGACCGGTCAAGGACATCTGGGTCAAGGGTGACCTCTCGGTGGCTTACGCGGCCTGCGGCGAAGCCGGCCTGAGGGTGATCCAGCTCGATCCCGCCACGCCGTCATCCATGCTGGTCGGCATTGTCGGCGTGCTCGACACGCCGGGGTATGCCAGCGGCGTCATGCATTACGGCATCACGGCCTATGTGGCGGACGGCGGCGGCGGCCTTCTGATCGCGAATGTCGAAAATCCGGCCAGCCCGCAGACGAGAGGGACCATGGCCATGGCCGGATTCGCGCGACGCGCCTGGGCGGTCAATGATTCCATCGTGATGGTGGCGGCCGACTTGGGCGGAATCGTCGCGGTCAAGACGAAAAACCCGGCGCAGCCCGTGATTCTCGATACGCTCATGTTTTCATCCGCTTTTCCCGGGCAAACCCTTCCCCAGCCGCGGGCCTGCAGCCTGGTTGTCTCGGACACCCTGGCCTACGTGGCCGCAGGATGGGGCGGCATGCGCATCGTGAACGTCAAGAATCCGTCTTACCTTCAGACCATCGGCCGCTGGACGTACGGCCTTCCCGTCGAAGTGCGGAACGTCTGGGTCAGCGGAAGCTTCGTCCACCTGGCATGCGGAGAGGACGGATTTTTCAGCCCCATCAACGTTTCCAATCCGGCCAGCCCCACCGGGCCGGCTTTCGTTCCCGTCAATACAATGGGATACGCGACGGCCGTGGTCACGCAGCAAGACACGGCCTATGTGGCGGACGGATACAACGGGCATCTGCTCGTCAACATGACGGCCGGATTCCAGCCTTTCATTTCCGACAGCGTCGAAACCGCGGACGTGGCCTACGACGCACTGATTTCAGGAACCACGGCGTTCGTCGCGGACGGCAAGGCCGGCATCCAGGTGTTCGATCTGGACCTTTTGCACCAGGTGCGGATGGAAGAATCGACCCGGATTCAGACCCAAGGACAGGCCCGGGCGCTGAAGCTGGTCGGCTCGAAACTCTTCGCGGCGGACGGAACGTACGGCATGTCCATTTACAACGTTTCCGATCCGTCGCAGCCCTATTCCGTCGGAGAATTCGTGACGGACGGCGATACCTGCTTCGACGTGGACGTGTCGGGAAGCTACGCGCTTCTGGCCAACGGTAAGAAAGGGATGCGGGTGGTGGACGTCAGTGTATCCATCTTCGAACTTCCGGGCAGCCCCTACGATACGCGCGGGAATGCCAGGGCCGTGCAAATTGTGAAGAACAAGGCCTATGTCGCCGATTCCTCCGGCGTCTACGTGTACGATCTGACGCAGCTCCCCGCGACCCTGGCCAGGATCGATTCGCTGCCCTCCCAGGGGCTCTCCCTGCAGGCGATCAGTCTGGCGGTGACGTCTTCGGGCGATTCGGTATTCGTGGCCAACGGCGCGAACGGTTTTCTGCTCTGGAACCGGGCCACCCACACCGTCACCCAGGTCAGCACGACCGGCCGCATCAACGACCTCGTGATACGCGACAAGACCCTCTTCGCGGCCGGCGACCGCAACGGGCTCCGCATCTTCGATTTTTCGGTTCCGAACACGTTCAATGAGGTCGGATATTACAACACGGAAGGACGGGCCCTCAAGGCGGCGGTGGCTGCGACGGGAAGAGTCGTTGTGGCCGACGGAGACGACGGCGCCGTGGTGCTGCAGAGTTCGATTTATCCGAAAATCGCGGTTTCGCCGGGCACCCTGAATTTCGGGTACGTTCCGCCGAATTACTCGCGACCCCTCGTGCTGTGGGTCATCAACAACGGCAACACGCTGCTCAAGGTGACGGGCATCGAAGTCAAGGGCGACGCCTCGTCCTTCAAATTCTCGAATACGTCTTTCACCGTGGCTCCCGGCGACACCGTCAGCCTGGTCGCGCGGTTTGAACCCAAAAATTCCACATGGCCTTTCCTTCAGGTGGCCACGGCGGCGATCAACAGCAACGATCCCACCAGTCCGGTGACGGCTCTGACGCTCCAGGGCGAAGTGGGTTCGCTGATCACCGAGGGCCAATACGACCCCGACGCCATGACGATCGCGTTGTACCATTTCAACGAGGCCAACGGCACGGCCAGCGTGACGGATGCGTCCGGAAACGGCCTGCACGGCGCGGTGTACGGCAATCCGAAACGCGAAGATTCGCGGTCGGGCTATGTCCGCCACATCGCTTTCGACAAGACGGACGACCGGATCAGCGTGCCGTACCATTCCGCATTCAATTTCTACAATGCGCCGTTTACCGTCGAAACATGGTTCAACCTCTCCACCAAACCGACGAACGCCTACCTTCTGATGCGCAGGGGCAACGCCAGCACACGGCAGTGGGAACTGGCCCTGTACAGCGGAAGCCAGGGTCTGGCCGGCACCGTCTGGGATGCGAGCGGCGCCTCCACCGTACTCTCGGCAGGCACCCTCGACATGTTCAAGACGGGCCAGTGGTACCATGTTGCCATGACCTTCGACGGCGATTCGCTGAAGCTTTATCTCAACGGCGTCCTTAAAAACAAGAAGGCCTTCAGGAAACGCCTGCGTTTCGAGGCCACCGAGGCGCTGGCCATCGGGGCTTCCACGGCGGGCGACGCCCCGTTCAGCGGCCTGCTCGACGAAGTCCGGATATCCGGCGTGGCCAGGGAGGCCTGGGAGTTCCACGTCAACCGTTCCCGCATGGATCTGGACGCTTCGCGCATCGATTTCGGGAGGGTGTTATCGGGATACGCGCGCAGCCTTCCCCTGACCATCACCAACGGGGGAAGCCAGGCTCTTGTCGTCGCCTCCATCACGTCGACCAACAGCCACATCACGGTGTTGCCGTCCGCGGGATTCACGCTGGGCCCGGGGCTGGCCACCACGCTGACGCTGACATACCGGCCGGTTTCGGAGGAAATACTCGGGACAGGCAGCACCATTTCCATCGCCAGTTCGGATCCCACGTACCCCGTCTATGATCTGCCCCTTTCGGGCATCGGTTCCGCGAGTATTCCCGCCGGCACGTACGCATCCGACGTGTTTACGGCGGGGTTGTGGCACTTCGATGAAACCAGCGGCACCACCGCCGGCGATTCCTCGGTTTTCGGCATGGACGGGCGTCTGATCAACGGCGCCTATTTCGACACCCAGAACAAGAAATTCGATCCCGGCCGTTCAGCCCATTTTGACGGTCTGAACGATCTATGCCAGATGGCGCCGGTCCAGGGGCAGTTCATCGGGCCGCGCTGGGGCGGCATGACCGTGGAAGGATGGTTCAGGGTGGAATCCATTCCCCTGGGAAGACAGACGCTGTTCCGCAGGGGCAAGGACAACGCATCGCAATTCGAAATGCTTGTCGACAGCACGTCGGCAGTCACGGGAAAACTGGTCAACACGCTGGGGCAGGCCTTTACCGTTTCCAGCAAATCCATGGGCGGCATTCAGCCGCGCATCTGGTACCATGTGGCCATGGTTCTCAAGGCCGATACGCTTTCATTCTACGTCAACGGCAACCGGACGGAACAGAAAAAGATCAGCGGCCCGGCCGTCGGGACTCAGGCCGGTTCGGCCGCCGACACGCTTTCATTTCTCGTCGGGCGCGACTGGGAAGGGCGCAAGCCGTTTCTCGGCAACGTCGACGAGGTGCGCCTGTCCACCGTGGCGCGGCAGCCATGGGAATTCAACGTCAACCTCGCCCGCATCGAGCCGTCGGCCGATACGCTGGAATTCGGCGCCGTGCTCGTGAACAAGACGCGCCGGCGCAAACTGTGGATCAGGAACACGGGCATCGACAAGCTCGTCGTGGACCAGACGCAGCAGACCGCCCCGACGCTGTTCGTGCTCGACTCGCTCACATTCACCGTGAATCCGGGCGAAAGCAAGCTCGTTCACCTGACATTCAAACCCGTTTCAGCCGGGGAAAAGGCCGAGCAGATCACTTTCCGAACCAACGATCCGTTCTGGCCGTACAAAACGGTGCAGCTGGCCGGAACGGGCGCGGCGTCGATTGACGCCAACAAGGCATATTCAAGCGATCCGTTCACCGTGTTGCTGTACCATGCCGACGAGACGGCGGATACCTCCAAAACCATGGCCGATTCATCGGGCAACAGGCTGAACGGGACCTTGAGCGGGTATACCGCCAGGGTCGATTCCGGCCGTTTCGACAGGGCCGTTCAATTCAGCGGAGGCCTGATGCGGACGTCCGCGAACGCCAGGCTGAACCTCCGCGGCACCAGGGAATTCACGGCCGAGTTGTGGTTCAGGCTGCAGGCCAAACCCGCCGCGCAGTCCGTGCTGTTCCGGTTCGGAAACGGATCGGGAACGGCCGATACCACGCAGGTCGTGCTGACGCTCGGCACGGGAACGAACGACGCCCTGGTCGCCTGGTACTCCAATCTGGAGCTCGCCACGGATTCGCTGCGCTGCGGCCCCCTGAACGCGGGCCAGTGGTACCACGCCGCCGTGACGCTCGAGAACGACACCATGAAGCTGTACCTGAACGCCCAGCTGAGGCGTTCGAAGCCCTTTACGAGCACCTTGAGGGCGATGCGGCAGACGCCCTTCCTCACCATCGGGGCCGACCAGAAGGCGGCCCGGTCTTTCAACGGCCGGATCGACGAGTTCCGCCTCTCCGACATTCCCAGGCAAAACTGGGAAATGGCCGTGGTTCCGCCCACACTGGGCGTCGATCGTACCGATTTGAATTTCGCAAACGTACTGGTTCAGCAATCGCGCATTTTATTTTTCTGGGTGTCGAATAGCGGCGACCAGGACTTGAAAATAGCCTCCATATCGAGTTCATCCGCGTCGTTCACGATTCCCGATTCCCTGAAAACCTTTACTCTGGTGCGCGGGAAAAATAAAATGATCTCGGTGACCTACACGCCCACCACGATCAATAAGGTGGACAACGCGATCATCTCGATCACCTCCAACGACCCGGCCGGCCAGCTGAAGCAGGTTCAGGTTTCCGGAAACGGAGCAGAACTGAAGGCGCCGGCCGCTTATCCGACGGACGCGCACACCCTGGCCCTGTACCACTTCGATTCGGTCAAACAGGACACGGTTCCCGACGCCTCGGGCAGAGGCCGCCACGGATTCATCAAATACAACGTCCGTCTCGTCGAGGGGGGCTATTTCAACAGCGGTCTCCAGTTCGACGGGTCCCTCGGGCGCGTCGAGGTGCCGTTTGACACGGGGCTGGTTTTCAACTTCGCGGCCAAGAGCTTCACGTTCGAATGCTACTTCAAAACGGACACCGTGAACCAGGCCATTCTGTTCAAGGGTTTTGCCGACACGCTGACGTCACGCGTCGTCGATTACGGCCTGACCCTCGACACCGAAGGAAGGCTTTCGGTCGAACTGTTTTCGGTCGGCGGGACCCGGTTCTGCGAC